>JADFMM010000315.1 GCA_022563885.1 Planctomycetota bacterium
TACTTATCAAAGCCAGAAGCTCGACGAGCGTAAATGCTCTCCTCGTATGTCTGTCATGCGCCATTACCTTCTCTCATATCGCCAGCGGCATGGCCTGTCAACCTCCCTCTGGTCGCCGATGCCGTACCCTGCGGCGGTCAGGGGGCTCCGCGTTCGTCGCTTAGATCGCGTCTGCGGGCGTCTGAGGGAGAGGGTTTCCCTTGATTCCCACGGAGTACTTGATAATCTGGGTAGTTGAGTTCGAAGCATCAAGGAGGGCTCCGACCGAGGAAAGGACCATGAGGATGGAAATGATGAGGAGATTCACCGCATGCGATAGCCATCGCTTACTTTATCTTCTTCAGGGGGGCCCTTGGGGGGCTTCTTGGCGCTGGGTTTGCCCTTGACGGCCCCCGGGTAAGCCGAATACAAAGAGGTAGTCCGAAACGCTAGACATGAGGATTCTGTTCCCGCAGTTAATCAATCGTTTCGTTGAGTTCCCTGTCGATGCAATAGGCCAGACATGTGACGACGGGAGCCATAGTTCCTAGAGTGGAAGGAGTTAGGTTGATATGGGTTTTGCACCCCCCGGGGAAAAACAAGAAAATGTGCCAAAAAGGCCTTGAACTTTCAGAGGCCAAGCTAGTATCATATCGTATACAACTGAATATGAGCCAGGGCAGGGATTCAGATCTTCATATCGTGAATCGCTATCGTATTCGTCTCATTTCATAACAGTTCCCCCCTCTGGCCGATGTTCCGTAGGCGTTCCCATGGACAGGATTTCTGATTTAGGATCCTGTAACTTGTAAGAACGCGGACGGCGGCTACCATTCAAGAGTCGTTTTGTGCGAGATCTGTTCAGGGCAGATGTGCATACGCGATCAGTGTCTCAAGCTCCATTTGCAGAACCGAAATAGCGATTTTGCGTCACGAGTGCGCGTCTGTGACGCTGTCTTTATACATATGAGAATCGTTGGCTGTACAGAATAAGGAGGTATGATCATGAAGGTACGTACCGTGGTTATCGCGTTAATCGTCCTGGCAGCCGTTGGTGTCAGCTTGAGTTTCGGCGCCAGGCGGCGCACTTTTTCCTTGGCGGAGAATATCGCTCAGGCAGATGCAATAGTTGTCGGCAGGGTCGCGGAGATTGAAACCAAGCGCTACTCACGCACGCTTTTCGAACCAGACTCAGACGGCAAGCAGCCTGTGTGGACAACCTTCTACGACTTGGCGGTGCTTCATCCGGAGACAGTCCTCAAGGCGGATAGTGATAGCATGGTTAACAAAGTTGACAAGAGTAATCCAGTGGCATGGATGCATATGGCCTTTGAGACGCCAGCATTCCAGTCCTCGTTTCCGACGGCCCGACAGGATGATTACCAAATATGGTTCCTCCGTCGGGACTTCTTATCCGGTGGGCGCTTCATAAGAGAAGTGGAGGAAGTGACCGATGCCAATATTCAGGAAATCAAAGAAATTCTCGCAGAGGAGGAGGCCCTTCAAATTAGACGTACGTATCCTGAAATAAGTCAATCGATATTTGGTAGTCAGTTGGCGTTGTTGCAAGCGTTAAACGTTCAGAGCAGCCCTGTTGAGAGTGAGTTCTTATTTTCATTTTACGAAAGTGCAAAGCAGCAATACCCTGATTTCTATAGCTCCTATACATTTGAGAGCTATGTAAGCTATCTACAATCTGCCGGCTTGGTTAATACTGAACGCGGGAAATCTTCTATTACAGAACTTGGGCGAGATTTTCTAGCATTTTTAACAGAGTCTTGCATCGATACGAACAGAGCTTATTAAAATATAACAAACAAATGCACTCGTATTGCATACCCTCCGCCTCGCTGCGGGCATTTCAACCGGTGATTTGAGCGTTCGCAGGTAAGCCAACTGAAGTCAAGCTTGACAGCGTGTTGAGTCCTTCGGAAATCGAATCCCTTTCCATTGTTCCCGCCCCCTCGGCCCTCTTGATTTCGTTATGCGGTTTCGGCAGCCTGTCGGTCCGCTAGGCCGGAGACTGTACTGACGTTTGATCTAACTTGCGGCCCCTAGCGTCTCCCTCTGAGCCTTGTAGGATTCTACCAATGTTCTGTCCTTATTGAGCTTCTGGACATAGGACTGCGGTTTACTTACGCCGTCAGGGAGAGACTTTGAAGTACCCCCGCGAGAACCTCTATCCTGGATTGGTCTAGCCTCTAAAACTGCCCCCATTCGACACTCAGCCTCAAGGAGTGTCTCTGCTACATCTTGGGCCTTCCTGGGGGGCCTGGGAGGTCGTGGGAGAAGGCACGGTCAAAGACACGCTGACGTATGTCAGCAGTGCCAACCTGCACCGCCGTCACTTCAATGAGAGACAGCGGGTCCGGCACCCTTCTTGGTTTCCTCTGCAAGTACCCTTCTTTCCTTCGACCCGTTTGGCTTAACCATGCTCGGCCCTCGGGAGAGTATCGTGGACGCGGCGGACTCTGCTCAAGTCAACTCCGAAAGAGCCCGATGAGGAGTAGGTGGAGGACGCTAACTGCCGAAAGAGGAGCGAATTCATGAATACCAAGAAGAAGGCAAGGATTCTTGTGGTAGACGACGAGGCCGATACCCTGGTCGCCGTGAGTGAAAGGCTGCAGGCGGAGGGATTCACTGTGCTGGAGGCTAGCACCGGGGAATCCGCCATCCGCCAGGCCAAATCCGAGATACCAGACCTGATCTTACTGGACATCTGTCTTCCCGACATAGGAGGCGGCGAGGTTGCCAGCGCCCTGCAAGAGGACCCTGCCACGGACCGTATCCCTATCATCTACCTGACGGCTCTGTTTTCCAAGCACCAAGAGGCCAAATACGGGGGCACCCAGACCCTGGCCAAGCCCTTTGAAATGCCAAAGTTGATTGCCGAGATCGAAAGCTCCCTTCAGGCGGCAGCCACGCTGGACTAGGCCCTATTCTTGACGATCATGGTGCTTCATCTCTAGGGGGGAGCGCCGGCGTCTCTCGGCCGTTGCGATCCCAACCCCAGAGCCCGAAACTCAGGAATATCGTGTCCTACTGGGAGAGAGGCTCGTTTCTCAATCAATGCGGAGATTGCTCCTTTTTGCAGGGATTTTTCCTTAAGCGGCCGCCCGGGCCTGCCGATCCATTGGTTGCCCTTGCCCTCCCCAAGGGCATCAAACGATCCAGCGGGCCGAATGCGGAGAGTTCGGTCCGCTACCTTCCTTCGTGCTTCGTGCTTCGTTCTCATTGCATTCTCTGAAGGTCCCCCGTGGCTGGCCGGTCGCTGGGACCTTCTTTTGCCCGTAGGCGGCCGTGCAGGGGCGGTGGCTCGATATGAGGGAACTCCCTGTGACAGCCTGGGACGGTCTGGGAAGCTGAGAGGCCAAGGAATTTTTTGACAACCGGCGGCAAGAAGGGACCATGTCTCTCAGTGGCGACCGACACTGGAGTTGAGAGGCGGAGGCGGAGGACTTCGGGGGGCGGTGTGAAGGTAATTTCGATAAAGCAGCCTGAAGCCCAGATAGGCAAGGGGACCCCATGACTACCTCTCACGAAGACCTTAGAAAAATCCTCAACTACGTGAACGTGATCGCTCTCGTTGCGATAGGTGCTTACGTCTGGACGGACTACAATGGAGAGCACCCAACACCGCTCAAGCCCCGCGTTTCCCACCTCCAATCCCCAATAATACCCACGGGCACCCAACAGCTCATCACCGTCCGTGCGATCGGCGTAACCGACGGGGTCACAGTCCTCGACGAGACGAATACTCCGCGCTACGACCTGCCCGCAGTGTGGGTGCCCTCTTTAGACGCAGGAACAACAGTCAGCCGACCTTGGTCACGGGGAAGCTCGTGGGAAGCTCTTGGCGTCAGGCCTTGCTTACTGATTACTCGTCCGCAACTTTACAGGCCGAGGTCGTTAGAGAGAAACCATATAATCATAGTTAGCCAGGAACAGAACACGTAAACCACAGAAACGAGCGATCCTATGTTATGTCCTACGTGTGGGAAGAAGCCACTTACATTCTCGAAGTTCCTCATGACGTTGATTCCCTTCGCGATTCAGTGCGGCCACTGCGCCACCCGATTGCGCGCGGGCTCAGACGCCCATCTCTGGACACTGTTTCACGCTACGATCGGTGCGGGCATCTGGATTATCATCGGACGACGCCTTGCTGCCACGGGGCTCTTCGATTCGCCGTGGGGTCTGGTAGCGTATTTGGCTTGCGCAGCCGTGTTGATCTTCTTGTCCGCGTTCGTTGTCCCGTGGCTGGCATTCAAGAATCTCTATCGAGTCGCGTGATTAATGGCTAACAATGCTGCTTCAAGGGACCTCGTGCCTCGGCCCCTCAATTCGTCGTTAGCCGCCTCGCCCGACTATAAATTTGGAATTTCTTAACTTTACTGTCTCACTTCCATGAAGCACATGTCTACTTGTTAACAAATAACAGAGGTACAGCAGATTATTCTCAAACACTTGAATCTTCAAGAGGAGGTTTATCGGACATAGTGATGATAACTAAATTCCGGTGTCATGCATTTTGAATAAATGAAAAGTGGGATATACTATACGCTCGATGGCACATCACGTTTCTTGAAATGTCAGGACGTGGGAGAAAAAAGTCACACAGTGCCCGGGGGGGGCTCAATGTTTCCCATACATCGATTCTAGCGCCATGCAGGAATTCCCCAAGGTCAAGCTATAGGCGAGAGTGAAAGAAGACCAAGCCTGGACGCGTACTGCCATCCTACGGGGGGAGAAACGCTTTTGACGGTTTGAAGGACATCGCGCCTGACGCATGCTCACCGAAGGGCTCGCGCAGAAAAATGGCAGCCTTGAGGCGTCCGCGCAGGGTCGCTCAAGCCGCTAGGGAATTTCAGCGAGAACGGCAGAGATTCGCCAGTGCAGTCGGCCTGTGGCCACAGAGAAGCAGAGCAGTACCAACCAGCCTTAATCAACGTGGAGCTTTTCCTTCTTCGCGTAGGGGCTGCGGACAGTGACGTCCGATTCAGGCAAGGAGGCTTGCAGCCCCTACTTTCTGATTTGGACAACTTTGGTGTCGCTGGAAACGTTCAGTCAATCGAGCGCTTCTTAGAGCCCCTACGCAAAATGACTCTGCATTCAAACGGCTTTTTCTGTGTCTGGACGGCGTCAGGCTCCATCGACCGTCCTCGGACGGCCTGCTTCGCCTTCCTTGCCAGACACAGAAACGCTCGTTTTCAGTGCGACGATTCATTTTGATAGGCACTCTTAGAGGTCGCAGAGTGTTTGTACTATTGCGAGGTTTGACTTTAAACTGCCCTAATCGCCATCAACGGTCAAACCAACGAATCGAGCCAGTACGGCGTCCATCGGATTGGCAATAGTATAGAGGGAACTGCCGGCGAAGAGTAGTCCGACGGGCCTGCGATCGTCTGCCCTGTCCTTTCCCTTCCCGTCAGCAACAACCAACGACCCCGAATCGCCGGGTGCACTGAAACTTCCCGGTGATATGATGATCTGATTCACGAAGCGAGCCACCCAACCTGACTCGTAACTGTAATTGACATTAACGACGGCGTTTAAGGCGACGACCTGTCCTTTGGTCAATCCAGTTGTCCGTCCATATTTCTTTACCTTCTGGTTGATATAAGGTGATACGGTTTTTATCTTTGGCCTGCCGTAGCCGTCGGACGGGGTGGCATTGCCAAGAAGGGCTGTCGAACTGACGGCTATGGCGGCATCGATGGTGTTGTCACCACCGGAGAAATTTATAGGCGCGAAACCAAAAAGCGTGCCTATAGTGTCACCGGGAGTCGAACCGCCGTCAAACGTACCCGGCTGAATGACAGGGTCACCTATGGAAGCCAGATTCTTGTTCGCATACACATGGTTGTTGCTGAGGGCATAGACGTTGATACCATCCGTCAGTCGGCACCCGAGCGTCCCGGCGGTGATACTCGGATGGCCGGTCGAGACCCCGATGGGTACTGCTCGTGGCCATCTCGACGTTGGATCGAGCGGTGGATCCTCGCCGCCCCCGCCGCCTCCCTTGCCGCCTCCCTTGCCGGCAGGTTTGGCTACTGCGTAGATCTTTCCAATCACCAAGGGTCGAAGCTGCACTCCTTCAAGGCTGTCAGGAATAGTGGGCACGCCAGCAACCTCCAAGAGGACCAGCATGACCGGTTGACCACCCTGACTCAAACCAATTGCGGTACCGACCACGCCATTTCTGGCCAGGAGTTTATCCGTGTTCCGCTCCTGGACTTCTTTGACACGCGCAAAAGCAGATGCGCTATTTCCCTGAGCAGTTAAAACGCTCGGAAAAACCAAGAGTCCAAACACCGCGACAGCGGTCACCATTGCCTTCAAAAAGACCTGTCTAGTCATGATGCTGTTCCTTTCTGTATCTGTGGATTACGATCCACGTGCGGTTTCAAAACAGAATTGTGTCAAAGAGCACCTACGCAAAATGAGTCTGCATTCGAGCGACTTATTTTCCCTCTGGACGGCGTCAGGCTCCATCGACCATCCTCGGATGGCCTGCTTCGCCTTCCTTGCCAGAGGCAAAAACGCTCGCTCTCGGTGCGACGATCATTGTGTTAGGGGCTCTAACGAGAAATCAAGTCAGATCCAAGGCCTGGAAGATCTTCTTGTTCGCACCGGGAAACGCATAACGTTCGAGGTCTTTGGGCCAAACCCATTTGACCGCGGTGGAGGCGT
>JADFMM010000073.1 GCA_022563885.1 Planctomycetota bacterium
TTCTCAAGCTCCTTGTAACGCAGAGCGGAGGGAGTTAACATCCAGTTGATGTCTGCTTGGCCCCGAAACCAATATCGTTTTTCCATGGCGAGCATCGAATTACACACCTCACAGAATTTGGCGACACTTGTAATTGGCTCTTTCCAGATCGGGCATGCGGGTCCTTTGAGGTCACGTAAGCTAGATGTCTTGCTTTTGTTCTTAGGCCTTCTAGCCATTGATTCGGCCTCTCATTCCCTATAATAAAACATTAGCAACACTAATCTCTCGAAGGGTGTGCTAGTATAAGCATCTCTAAGTTTGAAAACAAGCAATATACGGGAATCCCAGAGGCGACAGGCGACGGCACACTAAGGGGTATTCGCTACGGTCCATTCTTAGAACGAGTGTAGCATCTCCCTAGGACTTGGACAGGATTTAATGGTACACGTACTGCATTGCTTCCTCACTGAGAGCAATGTTTGGACCTCAGTCAGGAGCGTGACATGAGGAGCATTTGATCGCCCATGCCTCTGGACACCTTGCTCTGGTGGCAATTACCTGGCCGCTTAAAGCCCACACGGTTACCTTCGTCTCCGAGTGCCCCGCGTCCCAGTGGTTAGTCACTCTCCCGAGCCTCCCGCGGGACCCCTCCTCCACCTTCCAGAACTTCATACGCAAAAACCTGCCCCCCATGCCGCACATATAGCCGTCCCCCACACACCACCGGATGCGCCCAATAGAGACCACTGCCGCCGCGAGGAACCTTAAACGATCCCGCTTCTTCCCATGCCTCGGATGAGGCTTTGATGAGGTGCATGGTCCCTCTCTCGTTGAGACAGTAGAGTCTGCCGTCGGCGTAGGTGAGCGATCCTTTGCCCGGGGCCTGCCATTGCTGCTCGCCCGTGTTGAAGTCGAGACAGAACCAGCCTTTGGCCTCATGACCGGCGCCATAGAGGTGGTCATTCAGCAGGATCACGCCACCGTGATGGTTGTCGAGCAAGTCGTTTTGCCAGATGCGCTCCACCGAGAATGTATCATCCGCCTGCCGCTGAGGTCGCAATACCAGGCTGCCTCCGCCATAGCCGCTGGAGGCGTAGACCAGGCCATTGTGAACAATCACGTCGGTTGCACTGTTTCCTCTGTCGTTACCGCAGGGATGCTCCCACAACAGGCGTCCATCTTCCGGGGTGAAGCTCAGTGCACGCGTGGCGCTGACCGTTATGACCTGTTCGATGCCGCCAAGGGAGGCGATGATACTGGAAGCGTTTCCCATGGCGTCCTTGATGTCGCTATTGGTCCAGACTGTGCGCCCGGTCCCTTTTTCGAATGCGGCGATGTAGCCGCCCGCGCCGGCAGGGCAGCAGAAGAGGAGATCGCCGTGCAGCAGCACGGACTCACTGTAGCCGTACTTCGGTCGTTCGGCCTGGAAGTCCTTGAGCACGTCTCGGTACCACCGTGTTTGGCCCGTCTCCACATCGAATGCGGTCAGGCGGCCCAGCTCAGACAGATGATAGACCGTGTCACCCTCTACCGTAGGCGTGCCGCGGGAACCGGCATAGGGCACGGCCCAGGGTTGGCGCTCACTGGCCTCCCAGGACGGTCCATTGAGACGCTTCCATAGGAGTTCGCCGGTCGTGACATCCAGGGCGATGACATAAGTCTGTTTGTCGATCATGCCGGCCGTGAAGAGACGACCCCCGGCGATGGCCACGGAACTGTAGCCCTTGCCGAGACCCTCGGCCGTCCATAGCAATGGCGGGCCGCCTTCCGGCCAGCTTTGCAGCAGGCCCGTCTCCTTTGACAGATTGTCACGATCCCTGCCGTGATAACAGGGCCATTCTGCCTTCGTGTTGGTGAGCGGCAGCGCAGCCAGACAACAGATGAGTGAGAGTAGCCAAGGCTGTGTCGGAAAGCTCGATCTGGCTTCGAGCGGCCCTTTTTCTTGAATCGTTTTATCTGCTGCTGTCGCAGCAACGGTCGGATCAAGGCAGCCGCAGTTGTCCGCCTGGCTGCATCCGACTCCATCGACGATAAAACCAATATCGCCTGCTTCGTCGTCTTTGCCAGGCGAAAAAATTGCTCGCTCTCGGGCCGACGACGGAGATTTCCGGCAAAGCCTCATGTTGGCAATCCTCCAGTTTATGTACTCGATGATCCACACCACGATCGAATTCTTGTCGGTCGTCTCCAGTGTAGTCTACCCGCCGGGTCTGGACAACTCTCCCTGTCTACTCATCCGGGCTATCGCAAGTAACTTTCTCTGACATGGACCATCCCTTTTTCAGTCATTTCCCCGCATATCTCACCGGTAGTAATCAGTAATCAGTGGAGAAGTAATCAGTTTTTGGCACAGACAGTCTACTGATTACTGTTTACTGATTACTTCAACGGTGGGAATCCCAGATCAGCGGCGCTCTTGGCGAAAAGTACACGAATCCGGCATGTGCATGCGATCGCCCTGGTCTACTCATAGGGCCTTGACCCAAAGACTTTGGCCAGGCCATGCTTTCTTCTTTGCGATCCTTGCGACTCTGCGAGAGGCTACACTCGTTGGGATTTGAGTAACCGTTCACGTGATATGGGATTAGAAGTAATGGCAAGGGTGGTTTGAACCATAGAATATCCAACAGGAACCGCAGAATGTCGAAGGACAGTGAGTTCGATCTCGAAGAGCGGCTAGTTTGGTGGTTAGGGATCGGCAATAAATAAATTGGACAATTTGGGGTCCAAGTGTGCCCCATATTGGGTCGCGCCCGATTGAGCGAAACCACAGGCGTAGCTGTCCTACGTCGCGGATTTTGCGATTGAGAAGCGATCAAAGATGGGGTGCAATTGGGCATTCAAAAGTCCAAGTTATTTCTTGCCGGTCCCTTAGCGCCAAGACGGCAACACGGAAGCACGTGTCTGATGAAAAAGTTCATGAGCCACATTACTTCGCCGTTGGACATTCCTTGTTGGATATTCTGCGGTTCATCTCTGCTCGAAAGGATCGGCAAACGGTCACGAATCTGATGCCCGTCCTGCGGCTGTCAGGGTAGACTGTCGCCCACTTAGAGAATCGATTTGAACGTCGTTGTTTCGGAGGTCCCCATGGAACAGAGTGTCGCCCGGCCCCACCTGTTGATTGCCTTTGTCCTGCTGTTGATTCCCTGTTCGGCCCGGTGGGCCCTTGCCGAGGCTGCAGATGCCAAGCCGGCGGTCTCGAACGTGCGCGGGCAGGCGTACCCCAAGATCGATAGCGACCTGCGGGCGATCTTTCGCATCGAGGCGCCCCATGCCCAGAAGGTGCAGATCCGCCTGGATAAGACCTATGACATGGTCAAGGACGATGAGGGCGTCTGGACCGTGACGACCGATCCTCTGGTCCCCGGATTCCATTACTACTTTCTGCGCATCGACGATGTCGAGGTGGCCGACCCGGCGAGTGAGAGCTTCTTCGGCTGGGGCAAGATGAGCAGTGGCATCGAGGTTCCGACCAAGGGGGAAGACTTCTACGAGCCCAAGCATGTGCCCCACGGCGACGTGCGCTCCAAGTGGTATTTCTCCAAGGTCACTCAGGCCTGGCGACGCTGTCACGTGTATACGCCACCGCGGTATGACAAGGATACAGACACACGTTACCCCGTGCTCTATCTACAACATGGTGCCGGTGAGGATGAACGGGGCTGGCCGGTGCAGGGGCGGGTCAATTTCATCCTGGACAACCTGATCGCCGCGGGCAAGGCCAAGCCCATGATCATCGTCATGGACAAGGGCTATGCCCGCGCTCCCGGGCAAGAGGAGGGACGCCGGTTCAACTTCGACACCTTCGAGAGGGTCATGATCGACGACTTGATTCCCACCATCGATGCCAGCTACCGCACGCTGACGGATCGTGACAACCGCGCCATGGCCGGTCTTTCGATGGGCGGCATGCAGACCTGTGCCATCGTCCCCAATAACCTGGACAAGTTTGCCTGGATGGGTGGCTTCAGCGGTGCCGGTGGTCGAATCCGTGGTGGTGCTGCGTTCGATCCGAAGACCGCGCACAACGGCGTGATGGCCGACGCGGAGGCATTTAATCGGCGCGTGCATCTCGTCTGGCTGGGCATCGGCACGGCCGAGGGTGAGCGTTTGTACAACTGGGTCAAAGGCTACCGGGATGCCCTGGAAGAGGCGGGGATCAAGACCGTCTTCTTCGAGTCCGGGGGAACGGACCACGAGTGGCACACCTGGCGTCGCTGTCTGCACGATTTTGCGCCCCGTCTGTTCAAGTAGGGCACGAGAAAGGAAGTAATCAGTCATCAGTGGTAAAGTAATCAGTTCTTCGGGCCAAACCGATCATTGATTACTCTGACGGTGGGATTCTGCTACAAGTGGCGTTCTCCGGCGGTATACGCGAACCTGGCATTTACATGCGATCGCTAGGTTTTTGCCCCTGCAACCGGTATAATGGAGAAACCAGGCCCGGCAGTGGTGTGTCCGAGCCTGGCAGAGTGAGTCGGGGCGACGTGGTGGATTGACCTCATTTCGAGTCCTTTGACGATGCCATTGGTGACCAACGAGCGCCCTCCGAGGGAATCTGCTTTGAATATTCATACACGACGGGCGTTGAGTTTGTTTGTATGTCTCATCTTGCTCATATCGAACGGGACCACGCAGGGCCAGACGGCCGACGTTGTCATCAACGAGTTCCTCGCCGCCAACCGGGCGGAAAACAGGGATCCCGACTTTGCCGCGTTCTCTGACTGGATCGAACTATACAACAATGCTGATACCGATATCGACTTGAGCGGCTACACCCTGACGGATGACTTGGATGAACCCTTCAAGTGGCAGATCCCTACGGGCACGCTCATTCCCGGTGGCGGCTATCTCCTGTTGTGGGCCGATGGTGAGGACACAGGCCTCCATACCAGTTTCAAGCTGAACCGAGGAGGGGAGCAACTGGGACTGCACTCCCCGGCAGGGATTCTGGTCGATGCCCTGACCTTCGGTGCCCAGCAGGAGGACATGTCCTATGGACGGCTGGGTAAGGACGGGACGGCGTGGGCCTTTTTCGACCCGCCTACGCCGGGTAAGGCCAATGATTCTCGACGCAGCGTCGATGTGACGCCGGAACCCGTTTTCTCGATCACAGGCGGGTTGCATGCGGGGCCCCAATGGCTCACTTTCCTGAATACTGACCAGATCGATGTCTACTACTCCCTCGATGGCACGCCACCGGATGACCAAGCCTCACCCTACCATGAGCCGATTGCCCTGAACGCCACGACAGCGGTTCGCGCCATCGGCTATACTCGCGATCTCGCCCCCAGTGCCGTCGTCACGCACACCTACTTCATCGATGAGGAGATCAGCCTGCCCCTCGTTTCGATCGTGACGGACCCGGCCAATTTCTTCAGCAATGAGAGAGGGATCTATGTGACCGGCACCAGGGGCACGGGCGGCTACTGTGACGGTGCCATCCGCAATCTAAAGCAGGACTGGGAACGTCCCGTGAATGTTGAACTCTACGAGGCCAACGGCGATCTGGGCCTGAACCAGCGAGCCGGCGTGAAGATCTTCGGGGGCTGCTCGCGTCACCGCTTTCCCCAGAAGTCCTTGGCGCTCTTCGCACGCAGTGTCTACGGCAAGGGATCTTTTCGCTATCAACTCTTTCCTGACAAGGACATCGATCGATTCGAGTCCTTTATTCTCAGGAGTTCCGCCGATGACCAGGTGTTCACGCTGTTTCGGGATGCCCTGTCGCAGACGGTGTTGGTCGAGCACATGGATGTCGACGTTCAGGCCTATCGGCCGGCACTGCTTTTCCTTAATGGGGAGTACTGGGGCATTCACAACCTCCGCGAGAAGGTCAATGAACACTACTGCGCCGGGAACTTCGGTATCGAGGCGGCTGAGGTAAACCTCCTGGAAAGCAATGGCGTCGTCGCCGCGGGCACCAATGCCGGCTACAGCGCCATGGTGAACTATGCCAACACCAGAAACCTGGCCGATCCCGACGCCTATGCCGTCATCGCGGGCCAGATGGACATCGATCAGTACATCGACTACCAGATCGGGCACATCTACCTGGCCGAGCGCGACTGGCCGGGCAACAACATCAAGTTTTGGCGGGCCAATAGCGGGCCCTATACGAGATGGCGCTGGATCAACTTCGACATGGACCAGTGTTTTACCGCGGCCTGGACCAGCGAGAACATGATAACCAAGACGACCACTCGGACTGGGGCCGGTTGGCCCAACCCGGAATGGTCGACGCGCCTCTTCAGAAGCCTTTTGGAAAACGAAGGTTTCCGCAATGAGTTCGTGCAGCGCTACGCCTATCACATGAACACCACCTTCAATACCGATCGTCTGCTGGGGATCATTGATCAATTGCAGGGTGTCCTCACGCCCGAAATCCCTCGACACATCGTCAGATGGGGAGGGCAGAGAGACCCCGATGCGCTGGAGACCTGGCAGAGCTCGATCTTCAATTCGGTGACACGTTGGGAACAGAATGTCGATGTGATGCGACGCTTTGCCGTCGAACGGCCCACCTTGACGCGACGTCATATCATCGAGTTTTTTGGCCTGAGCGGGACCTCCGAGCTTGGCCTGAATCTCGCTATTCCACGGTCGGGTGTGCTCGAGATCAACGGCAAGCGACTGCCCGATGGATTCCTGGGGACCTACTTCAACGACATGCCGCTGAGCCTCGCTGCGACGCCCCGACTGGGTTATCGCTTTTCCCATTGGGAGATGCAGTCCTTCATGGTCTCTACAGAAACGATTATTCCGATGGGAGCGCTCTGGAAATACTCAGATGTGGGCGCGAATCTGGGCACCGCGTGGCGACAGGGGGCCTATGACGATTCGGCCTGGCCCACCGGGCCGGCGCAACTCGGCTATGGCGACCGAGACGAAGCGACGATCTTGAATTACGGCGGCGACGCAGGCAACGAGTACGTCACCACCTACTTTCGCAGGGCATTTGATCTGACACAAGTCACGCCCTTTCGCTCCTTGACGATCTCTCTGTTGGTGGATGATGGGGCAGTCGCCTACTTGAACGGCCAGGAGATCGCTCGCATCAACATGCCCTCCGGCCGTTTCCACTATCTGACGCCGGCGCCCCGCGCGATCAGCGATGAAAACGCCTTTACCGAGTTTCACATCTCTCCTGTGCTATTACGATCCGGCACGAACACACTCGCCGTCGAGATCCACCAGACCACCGGCAGTTCGGACATCAGTTTCGATTGTTCCCTGGTAGGCCGTACGGCTGCTAGTGCTCGATCGGCACGCTACGTATCGCCGGAGGTCGGAGTCACGCTCTCGGGTGACGCTCAATTCACCGCCTTCTTCGAGGTGGATCCTACGCCCATTCCTGACCCGGTGGTCATTACAGAAATCAACTACAGCTCTGCCTCCGAGGCCGACAGCGCTGACTGGGTTGAGTTGTACAACCGGTCCGACGCGGCGATCGACTTGACGGGATGGCAGTTCAGCGATTCAGCGGAACAGGTGTACGAGTTCCCGAAGGGCACTCTGCTTTGGCCCGACGATCACCTGGTGCTCTGCCGGGACAGGATCAAGTTCAAGTCGCACCATCCCCACGTCAAAAACCTGTTTGGCAATTTCGAGTTCGGGCTCAGCAGTGCGGGAGAATCGATCCGTCTCGTGGATAGAGAGAACAACGTGATCGACAGCGTCGCCTATGGCGTGATCGCCCCCTGGCCCCAAACGGCCCGAGGGACCGGGTATACCATAGAGTTGATTGATATTGCGAGCGACAACAGCCTGGGCGAGAATTGGCGGGCCGTGACTCTGTATGGCACGCCGGGCATGCCCAGGCAATAGCTGCAAGACGGCCGTAGCCGGGAGAAGTTGAGCACTATTACCCCCAGCGTTGTTTGAACTTGAGGGAATGCCTTCGGCATTGCGGTGATATTTCGTCAAAGTGAACGCCGTGACCAAAGTTATGCAACTGTAGGGACTGGGGTCATAAACGTGTGGGTTTTACCATGAAGAAACATGAAGGCTGTCGCGTCGTTATTGCGTCTTGCTTGTACTCAGGGCGCCGTCCTGCCCTGCTGCGCAGGCTTCTGCGAAGGAGTCCTGCGCCTGTCTCTGCTTAGGGAAACAAGTTTCCCACACTGAGACTGGCTTGTCCTCGCAGGACGGCTTGGATTCGCATATTTCAGGGCATTTTCAGTTTGGACATAAATCGGATGGAAGTTTCTAGTTCTTATGTGCTGGCGCTTTTTCCAATGGTCCTTTCACTGCGCAAGCAAGCCGTTCCTTTTGACATGGCAAGCCTGTCGCAGCACACGTGTCCGCAGAAGCCATCCAAGAAAGGATCAACCCCTACAGCCACGGCGAGAGCCCTTCATGTTTCTTCGTGCTCTTCATGGTAAAATATCCTCATTCAAGCGAAGCTTGAACCTTTCCCGCCCGTGTAAGAGAAAAGAGTCACACAGTCCCTTGGGCTCTAAATGTTTCCCAAGCATTGATTTTAGCGACATGCAGGAATTCACCTAGGGTGAAATGTATGGTGTAAGCGCCAACACCAGCGAAACGATGGTACGCGTTAGCTAGACCGCTAGTACCGACAATTCCGAGCGTGGATTTTTGCAACTACCAGGGCAATTCTCCAGGCGAAAAGACTGCCCAGCAATCGCTGGTATCGTCGCTGGGCCTATTACTGAAGCTTATGTCACTTGCGTCCTAGCTGGATTTATTTAGGTTAATCAAAACACACTCGAAAAATCTATTATAAACAAGTCATTATTTTCCTGTGCTCGGTACTGTACTTGCATAAAAAATGTGTGCTTTAAATTTGGCCCGCCAATAATAAAATATGGAATGTATGCAGCCTCATTTCCTGAATTTGTTATCTTTTCAGCTCGTACACCAACACCCGGTCTCACTTTTTCCCACCACTGCGGTACATATTCCACCTCTAAACTGTAACGCATGCGTGATTTCTGAGAATTAGCATCATCAACACCGACTCCTGCCGTTGTATACCAATCTCCCATATTGTAAGTTCCAAGCCCTGTTGCAAGCCAGCGATCATCATCAACAAAAATATGTCCGCCAATAGAGCTCATTCCTTTCTTATAATAAGTTTCCCAAAATACTCCTTTCAGCCGTCCTTCTAATTCAAAGCTTGCCGTATCCTCAGCTTCGCTATTCAACGGAATGGAAAACTCACCCGGAAAAGGTAGTGTCAGCCCATGAAAGAGGCCTTCAGATGCCGTTTCTCCTTTTATCGCCTGATACTGGACTGCAATACTAGGAGACCTCCCTGTCGGAGAAAAAGACCTCAAACCCTGTTTGCGCGAATCTGATGTTGTGTCACCGGGTAGAGAGTTCTTAAAGAGAGTCGGTTCACTGGGAGAGAGTCTAAGTGAAACATCTGTTTGATTAAGAGCACGAAATTGGCCCATTTTAAGAGACCATTGATTATCGATTTCCCATTGAACAAAAGCATCTTCAAAACGTCCACTTCTACTTTTATGACTGCCATCTGAATTTAATCCCTCGCTCACTAAGCGAGATTCTACAAAATAAGACAATGGCATGTCTCCGATTCTTCCACCACTTATAACTTCTACCTTTGGCAGAAAAATGTCATCAACATTATTCTCCTTTTGATCTTCGTATCGAGCGGTAGTCCAAATGGCTAATGGAATTGTTTTCTTTGTTCCTTTATCATTTTCACCTAGCATCATATAACCTAGTGCTCGAAAATTCTCACCCGTTAGGTTTAATTTTGGCACAGATACGTGACAGGTGATACAGTTATTACCAGTCTGCCTGGCAAATTGCGGTGTAGCATATGCTAAATGCGTTAGGCAAAGAATCCCTGTGATCCAAATCAATTTCTTCATTTTTGTTTCCTTAAGTAGTTTCAAATAACTTTAATACCTGGGTCAAGCGCTGGTTAGGTTTACGGTCTAGGCACCGGCTGAATCCGAGTGACCTGCCAAAAGGCCGAAAGGCTATCGAGGCCTGACGCCAGTACCGAACGACATTGATGCTTCTGTTTCGAAACTTAGCTACGGCTAACACTCCGTATTATTAGCCACGGCTAACACTATTGCAAGAAAAAAAGAGAGAGTGGGAGAGATTTTTAATCAGGTTTGCGGATGACTCTCAAAATCCGTAGGATAGAGGTGATTTCCTACGGTTGGATCAAAGCAACGCTCAGGTATTGAGACTAGGCAATTTTGGAGGCAACGATTTAGATGAAGAACGCACATCACGGTCTGCGGAGAAACCGCTCCTTCCGCGAAGCAAAGCATCTCACCGGCACACTTCGCATAGCCAGACGGAAGACCCGCTCCCTGAATCCCAGACAAGATAGCGGTTGTATGCTTCTTGCCTTTTCAGCCATTCTCTTTCTTCTCCCGCTGGCGCGGGGTCAGGATGAAACGACACCGGAAGGACCCGCGGAGCCGGCCCAGGAGGTGACCAACTTCAGGCTAACGGATCACCGCGGCCTGTCGCACGAGTTGTACACCCGCTATGACGCGACGGCTGTCGTGCTGATCTTCGACGACAACCTCAGTTCGCAGGTCGAAGCCTTGGTGCCCGAGATCGGGTCGTTGCAGGCGGAGTTCGGCACGAAAGGCGTCGTGTTTTGGATCATCAACACCGCCGATACGGTCGACCGTCCCGCACTGGTGAGCAAAGCCGAATCATTGGGCCTGTCACTGCCCATGCTCCACGACTGGGCCGGTTACGTGGTAGACGAGCTCGGAGCGAAGCGGATCTCGGAGGCGGTCATTATCAGTGCGGAGCATTGGACAGTGGTCTATCAGGGCCTTGTGGCCAAGGGCGCAAGGCGGAATCTAGAGCGTCCTCTCGCCGCAGCCCTCACTGAACTTCTCCGCGGTGACCCGATCACCAGCGCCGTCGTCGCAGCGGACGGACCTCTTATTGAGTCCACGGGGACCATCGATCCCAACGCCCCCACTGATGAGCCTATCTCCTACGCGAAAGACATAGCGCCCCTCTTGATCGACAGATGCATTGTCTGTCACAGCCAAGGCAACATAGCCCCGTTTGCGATGACGGACTATCAAGTTGTCCGAGACTGGGCGCCCTTCATTAAAGAGAAAGTGATGGCTCGACGCATGCCACCCTGGTATGCAGATCGGGAATATGGCGACTTCTCCAATGCCAGGGGACTCACTGCCCAGGAAACCGCCACGCTCCTCCATTGGATCAATGACGGCGCCTCCAGGCAGGAGGACGAGGACGATCCGATTGTCACCCTTTTGGCGGACCAGCCACCGGCGGTGAGCTACCCCTTCGCCTGGCCGCAGGCATTGGGGGAACCGGATATCGTTCTAACCATTCCTCGCCAGACAATTCCACCTTCCGGATTGGTTGACTACCGTTATCTGGCAGTCCCTTCCGGTCTTAAAGCAGACCAATGGCTCAAGGCCGTTGTGGTGTTGCCGGGCAATCCCAGCGTGGTTCATCACTGCCTCAACTTCGTGGGATCGCCTCTGGGAGACGCCTTCGGTCTCAGTGGCAACTTCGCCGGATACGTGCCGGGAACGCAGGCCTTGGCCTATCCCAACGGCACGGGAAAATTCCTGCCCCGAGGTTCGATCATCACCTTTCAAATTCACTACATCACCACCGGCCAGCCGGAGGAGGATGAGACCCAACTGGGGCTCTACTTCATGGAGACTCCCCCGGAGGTAGAACTGACAACGGGCGCCGCATTCAATTTCCTATTCGCCATTCCACCGCACGACCCCGATGTCGAAGTCATGGCCTCGAAATCCTTCGATCAGGATACCTGGCTCTACGAGCTGAGTCCCCACATGCACTACCGGGGATCCCGTTTTCGCTATGAGGCCCACTATCCGGACGGCACCTGGGAGATCCTGGCCTCGGTACCAAAATACTGGTTCGATTGGCAGATACCGTTGAGATTGACCGAACCGGTCTTCCTGCCCCGCGGCACCCGTATCGAGTGCATCGGCGCCTTCGACAACTCGGCCGCCAACCGCGACAATCCCAATCCCAACGAATGGGTATTCTTCGGCGACCAGACCGAGGAGGAGATGTTCATCGGATACATGAATTTCGGGGTCGAACGAAACCCGCCGGAATCGTCGAGCCGACGCCGCTGAGGAGCCGGCTATCACGACGAAGGTTGCCTCACAAAATGTCCGTAGGGGTCGCAGTCTGTCTGATGGGTTATCGTGCTCGTGCTCGGCGAAGGGGTACGCGTAATCGAGAAAGCCGAGCAGCCGATTACGAGCACGATTCCCTACGTCGAGTCGTGTTACCCGGAATTGAACCAGCCACAAAAAAGGGGTCTGTGATGCTTGTCACCGACCCCGGGTATCAATCGTTCAAAGATGACGTCACTTCATGAGCGCGATAGCATCCTCGTAGAGGCCGTCTTCACGCTTGGCGATTTCCAGGGTCAGGGGCCCGCCGATGGTGATCGTTTCCCTACTTAGGGACCGGCAAGAAATAACTTGGACTTTTGAATGCCCAGTTGCACCCCATCTTTGATCGCTTCTCAATCGCGACATCCGCGACGTAGAACAGCTACGCCTGTGGTGTCGCTCAATCGGGCGCGACCGAATATGGGGCACACTTGGACCCCAAATTGTCCAATTTATTTCTTGCCGATCCCTTACGCCGTTTTTCGATGCCGCAGTCGATCCAGCGCCACGGCCACTACAATAATGGATCCCGTCACGATCTGCTGCACCCAGTTGTGCAGACCCATCTGTTCACAACCCGAACTGATGACCGTCATGATAAACGCTCCGGCCAGGGTGCCCAATACCGATCCTTCGCCTCCGGACAGACTCCCTCCTCCGATCACCACCGCTGCGATCACGTCCAGTTCCAGTGCCATCGCCGTGGTCGGATCGCCTACCGTCAACCGCGAAAACTGCATCAACCCCGCCAGCCCCGCGAAGGCTCCGATCAGTGTATAGATCATAATCTTCACTCGGTCCACCGCCACGCCGCACAGCCGTGCCGTATCTTCGTTGGAACCGATAGCGAAAATGTGACGGCCAAAACGTGTATAACGCAGCATGCCCGCGACCAGCAACGCCAATATGCCCATCAGCCAAACTCCCGGCGGGACCAGCATCCAACTCTGTTCAGGGGATAACATGGCCAGAAAATCACTCAGCCAGGACAGCCGATCCGGATCGACGTCGATCTTCTGCTCCTTGGCAATCCCTTTGGCTGCCCCGCGTACCACCAGCATCATCCCCAGCGTCACGATGAACGGGACCACGCGCAACTTGGTGATTAACACCCCGTTGATCCATCCGAACAAGGCGCCGATGGCCACTCCGCCTAGGCCCGCAGCGATCGGCCCCAGACCCGCTTCCTGTAAGAGCCACGCGACCGCCACCACACCCAATGCCACCAACGATCCTACCGACAGATCGATCCCACCGGATATGATCACCAGCGTCATCCCCAGCGCCGCCGTCCCCACCACCGCCGTATGACGGGCAATCAGATCGATATTTCTCAGCGTTGAAAAACTCGGCGGCGCGATCAACACAAAAAGAAAATACACGCCCACAAGACCCAGAACCGGGCCCAGCGTATTTAACCCGTGCAGAATCTTATTGTTAATGACTTTCATACGCGCTCTTGTCCTGTCGCTTCTAACATCAACTGGGTTTCGTTTATCTCCATCACCGGCCGTGCCGGTCCCAATCTCCCCCGGCACATCACCGCCACCCGGTCGCAAATCCCCAACAACTCCGGTAGATAGCTACTGACCATCAAAATGGCCTTACCTCCATTTCCCGTTCCTTTTTCTCCAGAGGCCAGTTCATCGATCAACCGGTAAATCGTTGCCTTGGCCGCCACGTCGATACCCCGTGTCGGCTCATCCAGAAGCAAAACATCCACGCCATGTTGAAGCAAGCGGCCGATCGCCACCTTCTGCTGATTGCCCCCCGACAACTCCGACACCCGTTGCCCGGGGCCTCGGCAATGTATCCCCAATTCGGCGATCCATCGGCGAGTCGCTCGATGCTGACGACGCGGCATCACCATGTTACAAGGCCCAAAACCCCTCAGTCGTGATAGCGTCATATTGTCTGCCACGCTCATCGTCATCGCCAGCCCCTCCTCCTTGCGGTTCTCGCTTACCAGCCCCGCCCCTTGTTGCCAACGGTGTCTCGGCCCCGCCGCTCCGGAATAGACCCCCAGACGAACACTGCCGCTGCGGATCGCGTCCAGACCGAACAGGGCGCGCAGCAGTTCCGTCCTGCCCGCACCCACCAACCCTGCAATCCCCAGTACTTCCCCGCGACGTAATTGCAGACTCACGGACCTCGGCTTTTCCATTCCTGAAAGCTCCGTGATCTCCAGAACCACCTCTCCGGCCTGCCGATGACTCCGCGGATACAAATCCTCTACCTCTCGGCCCACCATGAACGCAACGATCTCCGCTGGGCTGATCGCATCTGTCGCGCTCTGGCCCGCGACCTTTCCATCCCGCAAAATCGTGACCCGATCGGCTACCCGCTTGACCTCCTCGATAAAGTGAGAAATATAGACGATCGCTTTACCTTGTTTTTTTAACACCGCGATTAACGCAAACAACCGTTCGACATCCTGCTGTGCCAGACTGCTCGTCGGTTCATCCAAAACCAACATCCGGCACCCCACCGCCAGCGCCCGCGCGATCTCAACCAGTTGCTTGGCCGCCACCGACAACCGGCCGACCTGAATATCCGGCCGAATCTCCGGATGCTCAAAGTGCGACAACGCCTCCACCGCCCGTTCGCGCACCTCCCTACGCCGAATAAATCCTCCTCGATGAGGTTCCATGCCCAGCAGGATGTTTTCTTCGACCGTCAGATGATTCGCCAGCGACAACTCCTGGTAGATCATTGCCACACCCGCCCGGCGTGCGTCCAGCGGGTTTCGCGGCGCATACACCGCATCTCCCAGCCGCATCCGTCCCGAATCCGGCTGGAGCGCACCCGAAAGCGCCTTCATCAGTGTGCTTTTACCCGCCCCGTTTTCTCCCACCAGCCCATGAACCTCGCCGGCTCGAACCGAAAAACTCACTCCAGCCAGCGCCACCGTCGCCCCGAAACGCTTGCTCACCCCCTCCATCTCCAACAGGGGCGCCTCAGCCGCTTGAGCTACTCCTGGAGCCATGTCGCAAAATCCGGCTTCAACAGGTTCTTGATGGTTTCTTCATCCATGTTCTCTGGCGTCGCCAGGACACTTCCCGTATCCATCTGCTTCACCACTGTTTCCCCGCGAAGATGTTGTACGATGGTTTTTACTCCCAGGTAACCCATGTTAATTGGATCCTGCAGAACCAATCCGTGCAACTCACCTGCCCGTAGGGCCTTCACCAGCGGCTCGGAACTGTCAAACCCCACAAACATCACCTTTCCCGCCTGCTTGCTGTCCTGAAGGTGACGCAACATCCCGAATGTGCTCGATTCGTTAGGACAAAATATTCCGTCGATCGTTAATTTGCCCTCTGCCGTCTTCAGCGGAGCCAATAGATTCTCACTCGCCTCCATGCCGCTCTCCACCGTCGCTCCCGCGTAAAGAGTCGAGCTGACCACTTCAATCCCTGGAAACTCGCCGATGGCGTCCAGAAATCCCTGTTCTCGTTTGGACGTACTGGCCGAACCCTCTGCGTAGCGCAGCATCACAACCTTCCCCTTGCCCCCCAGCAGCTCCGCCAGATGCTTGCCTCCCTTACGGCCGCCCACATAGTTGTCCGTCGCCACGAAGCTCACGTAATCGTCGCTGTTCAATCCCGAGTCGATGATGACCACCGGAATATCGCTCCGCTTGGCATTCTGAACCGGAATCCGCAGCGCCATGTCGTCAAGCGGCGCCAGAACAATCCCCGCCACCCCGCGCACAATCATGTTCTCAACCACCTTGATCTGATCATCACGATCGTCCTCCTTCAAGGGCCCCTTCCAGATGATCTCCACGTCCAGTTCCTCCGCGGCCTTGATCGCACCGGCGTGAATCGATTTCCAGAATATATGCAGCGTCCCCTTCGGAATCACCGCGATCACCGTTTTGCTCTCCCCGCCCTCCTGCTTCTTGCACGATCCAAATCCCACCGCCAGCAAACAACAGAGAACCATCGCTTTCCGCATTATCAAACCTCCCAAATGGGCTCTTGCATTAACCTGTGTGATCTCATGATATCATGCCGTGGGCCGAGTTATCCCAGATTCACTTCTCCCTGTCCACCATCGTTTTCAACGTAGCATTTCTCAGTAAATAGGGACTGGGCCATCCATTGAATCCGGGGTGCTTGATTGATTGTTGAAATAACAACTGAACAGTCGTGAGGAGACTGCTAGGAAAACTACTGATAACGTCTGAGGACCAGCGGTCAAATAAGAATTCTGCGAAACCGCTCCAGCGACCGGCCACCGCGAGATGCCTGTGGCAGCTTGCCAGGCCTATTCGGGTCTGATAGGGTGCTATCGGCTAGGGGTTCAGGCTGCGACTTGAAGCCATATGCTTGCGTAAACGAGGCACTGCGTGTGACGCGAAAAGAGACTCATAAAAGACGCAGAAAGCAGTCTATAATGCCCACGCGGACAGACCGCCCGAAGGTAAGTCTGATTAAATCAGTCGGCATCACGCTGGCACTCCTCATCCTGGGGACCGCGGTCCTTCTGCTTTGGACACGGGGCGCAGCGGAGCCCGAAACAGCCCGCAAGCCCCTCGCCCCTCGGATCGAACCACCCCTCATATCACTGGAACTGGATGGCCTATCGGCGGAAACACAGACGGGTCTGCTGCGCGAAACGGCCGCTCAGCTGGCCCATCGTTTGGTGATGGCGTTTCCTCGGACGGCCGAAGCGCATATGTTGCAGGGGAATACGTTCCGGCAGTTGGGGCAATCCGCCCAGGCGCTTGCCTGCTGGCAAGAGGCCTTGGCATTGGCGCCGCGCCGCCCGGATGCCTACACCTATATGGCCATCCTGGCGGAAGAAAAGGGGGAATCCGCACAGGCTCTGGCTCATTGGGAGAAGGTCTTGGCCCTTGAACCGGATCATGCAGGTGTGCGCGACAGTCTCGCTCACACCCTCATGGGACTCAACCGGCGCGATGCGGCGATCGAGTTCTTACGGGAAGAGCTTACGCTCTCACCACGATCGGCGCGTACCCACTACCTGCTGGGACAAGCCCATCTGCGGGAAAAACGCTTCCCGGAGGCCATTGACTACTTCGAGAAGACGCTTGTCTTAGATCCCAATTTCAGCCAGGCGACTTATGAGCTTGCCACGGCCCTGGTGCGTTCCGGGCGCAGCCAAGAGGCTCAACTCTATCGCGACAAGTTTCAGAAAAGGAACAAACGGCAAAAGAAGAAAGATCTCTATGGTTTCACCGCCCAAGATGATCTCAGGAAAGCCAAGCAGTCACTGGCAAGCCTAGCGACGGCGGCGGCGGGTTTGTATCAGGCTGCCGGCCGGAATCTCACCGGTCTGGCTCTCCTTGAGGAGGCCGTGGCGCTCGATCCCGAGAACCTGGAAAGGCGAAAGAGGCTGGCCGCACGCTACCAGGCCCTGGGACGACCGCAGGAGGCACTGGGCCAGTGCGAGCGCATTGCAGATCTGCAGCCCAATGATGCCACCTGCCAGATGTTGATCGGCTCTTTGAATCTGCAATTGGGACGCCATCGCCAGGCGGAATCGGCGTTTCAACGCATGGTCAGCTTGGCGCCCGGCCAAGCCTATGGCTATCGCGAGCTGGCCCGCCTGCATCTCACGACCAACAACAATCTCAAACAGGCACGGACCTGGGCTCAGCAGGCCGTGACATTGGAACCCTCGGCTCCCAACTACTATGTGTTGGGACTCGTCTACCATCGTATGGGAGATGCGTCTGCCGCGCTTCAGGCGCTACAGCAGGCACTGCAAAAAGATCCGGGCAACCAGGCGTATCAAGAGTCTTACCGTCAGATGAGCCTGGACCGCAAACATGAATCGAATTAAGACTTGTGTTTTCTTCTGTTGCGGCTGTCTCGCCGTGAACGCCTCCCCGGCTATCTGCGCGATCCGTCTAACGGATGTCACCGCCGAGAGCGGTGTGGCCTTCCGACACACCGATGGCAGTTCCGGCCAGTACTACATTGTCGAGACCGTGAGTGCCGGCCTGGCCCTGTTTGATTATGACAATGACGGCCGTATCGATATCTACTTCCTGAATGGGGCGCCCCTCAAGGGAACGAAGTCAACGCGTCGCCCGCGGAATGCCCTCTACCGGAATCTAGGCCAGTGGCGGTTTGAGGATGTCACCGAGGCGTCCGGCCTGGGCGATACCGGCTTCGGCCTGGGGGTGGCGGTGGGCGATTACGACAACGACGGCGATGCGGATGTCTACCTCAACAACTTCGGACCCAATGTCCTCTACCGAAACAACGGCGACGGCACCTTCACCGACGTCACCGAGACCGCCGGTGTGGATGCGGGCCACCAGTTGGGCGCCGGCGCCTGCTTCCTGGATATCGAGGGCGACGGCGACTTGGACCTCTACGTGGCCAACTACCTGGCGTTTTCTTACCAGGCCCATGAGATCTCCACCCTCGGCGGGCACCGGGCCTACCGCGCCCCCATCCACCATCGGCCGCTGCCCGATATGCTGTACCGCAACAATGGGGATGGCACCTTCAGCGATATCAGCGCCACGGCCGGCATAGCCGCCCATGCCGGCTGGGGCATGGGGATTGTCTGTGCCGATTACGACAACGACGGTGACACCGACATCTTCGTCGGTAACGACGTCGCCGAGAACTTTCTGTTCCGGAATAACGGCAGCGGTGTCTTCACCGAGATCGGCATGATGGCGGGCACCGCCTACACCGCAGACGGGAATCCCGGCGCCAGCATGGGGGTTGACTGCGGTGACTATGACAACGACGGATGGTTGGACTTCAAAGTCACGTCCTATCAGCAGGAACTGTCGACGTTGTACCGCAATCTACAGGATGATTTCTTCGACGACGTTACCCAACAGAGCGGCGCCGGCGGCGGCACGCTTCCCATGGTGACTTGGGGCGTCGGTATTATTGACTTCGACAACGATATGGATCGCGACCTCTTCATCGCCTGCGGTCATCTCCAGGACAATGTCGACCACTATGACGACGTGACGAGCTATCATCAGCGCAACATCCTGCTCCGCAACGACGGCCGGGGGGGCTTCACCGACGTTTCCGACACGGGCGGAACCGGCCTGCAGGTGAAACTCAGTAGTCGCGGGGCCGCCTTCGACGACCTGGACAATGACGGCGACGTTGACGTGGTGGTCTTGAACTCGCGGGAAGCGCCCACTTTGCTTCGCAACGACTCGACTTCAATGGGTAACTGGTTGCAGATTCGTCTCCAGGGAAAAAACAGCAACCGAGACGGCATCGGCGCGCGGGTCACCGTCACGGCGGGCGACCTCTCCCTCATCGACGAAGTCCACAGCGGCCGCGGCTATCAGAGCCATTACGGTACACGCCTCTACTTTGGGCTCGGCGACCACACCCTAGTAGACCGCGTGGAGGTCCGCTGGATCGGAGGGGGCAAAGACATTTTCTCAGCCGTCAAGACGAATCAATTACTGACACTCGTAGAGGGATCGGGTCAGGGAAACTAGTGCTACAGCGCAAGTGATTGCAATGGCTGTACGTTTATCGTGCACGTGGGCAGCGGTACTCGTAATCGCAGTCTAGAGGGTCTGTAGAACAGTGTGCCCGTTTCGATTACGAGTACGAGTACGAGCGTATACAGATGTCACCCAAGCGGACATAAGCGATCTCTTCATGGGTCGAGCCAAAGGCACAAAAAAAGGGTCTGTGACGCCTTGTCACAGACCCTTGATGTTAACCGTCCAAAGGAACCTTACTCCATCAACGCAATGGCATCGAGTAATGCGCCGTCTTCACGCTGTGCGATCTCGAGGGTGTGGGTGCCCGCAGACAGGGTGAAATCGACCAACTGGAATGATTCGTCAGGCTCCCAGCTGTGCACCTCGTCCCAGTGCCAGGTGTCTCCGGGTTCGATACCATTAAACCGTACCCAACCACTGGCATGGTTTAGGGTATTGGTCACCATGCCCGGGATCCGGACCCAGAAGGAATCGCTTCCACCCGTGATGATGACCCGGAATGCCAGTCTGTACACGCCGTCCTCGGGTACGTCGAAGCTATACGTCGCGACGCCGTCGGCGGGAGGATCGCCGTTCTGGTTGCCAATGCCGTCCTCTGTGCCGATATGCTCACCTGCCGAGGCGGTGGCATCATCCGTGAATACCTGTAAGGGGGCGGTGATCGCACCGGACTCCGCCTCAAACCAGCTAAGCGGCTGGAACACTGGCGGTGCGTTCTTTAAGAGTTGGATACTATCCACGTAGATCACACCCATCGCGCCCGCACCTTCGACGCCGATGGTCATGCTTCTGACGCTCGCGGCACCCGCTACGGCGGACAGGTCTATGTTCCATTGGGTCCACGTAGCCCATCCTGGGGGCAGGATGCCTGCCCCACCCTCATACATCACCTTCGTGTCGTTGATCTTCAGATACACGCCACCACCGGTATTGTCCGCCCCGCGCATGAAATAGAGCACCAGGGTTTGAATACCCGACCGGGTCCAGTCCTGCGTCTGGTCGAACGTACGCGTCGCCTCTGAAACTGGGGCGCTGCTGTTGTCAAACCAGATCGGCAGGGATTGACTGCCGGCATGGACGATACCCGTCTCAGGGGAAAAATCACCGATCGCCGGATCCGCGCCGACCAGGGAGCCATTGGTTGGATCCTCAAAACCATCGACCCAGGTGGCCCAGATCTCGAAGAATTCCTCGTCTTTGTAACTCTCCATGTCGTCAACCGAAAGGGACGCGGGCGTTGAGAAACTCCAGGTATCGCTTGCATGAGCAGTCGGTATTTCGGCGTCGTTCACCTCATGGATCTTCCAATGGTAGGTGCTATCCAGCTCGAGTGCCGCTGCCAGATAGCTATTCTCTTCGACCGTCGCCACCAAGGTGGAAGCCGTGTCCATGTCCAGATACACCTCGTGACGACCGGCTTCGCGTCCAGACCGCCAACTGAGCGCGGCATCCACACCGTCAAGAGCGGCGCCGTTGGCTGGCTGCGGCTCCCGCGCATTGACCGGAATATGGTAGAACCGTACTTCACTCAGGCTGGCCTGAGGTGCGATTCCTTGTACGCTGTTGACGGTCACGCGGACACGCTGGGCCATCACGCCACCAAAATTGAGTATGTTGTTGGCCGCATAGCCTGAGAGACCCGGGCCCTGAGCCAGTGGACCGACACCCTCCAAAATGGTCCAGTTCTCGCCGTCCGCCGAGTATTCGATGACAACGTCCTTGGCGCCGAATCCCACGAAGGACTCGATGAGCTGGTTTGAGTTCCAGATCCAGACCTCTTGCAGTTTGTAGGGCCGGTCGAAGGCATACTCAATCGTGGCCGGGATGCCGCCGCTGATCCACATGTCGGCTGCGTCACTGCCATGGAGATCACCCACCAGACCAGAGCCATCGACGGTCTTTTCTGCACCGGAGACCCCGAAGCTGCTGGAGGCCGTGGCCGTCACGTTGTCGATGGGGATGAATTCCGGTTCGACCGTAAAGCTCCAGATCTCACCGTTGTACACGGTAAAATCGGGTGCGCTGTTGACCTCGTCCACGCGCCAGTAATAGGTTTCATCAAACGCCAGACGTCCGGGATCGGAGGCTGTCTCCGCCAGACCCTCCGAGATCAGCGCGCCGGCTGCCCCCTCATTGACATCGGCGAGGCTTGCGCTGAAGTACACGGTGTGTGTATTGGCAAACTCTCCGGCCGCCCACGAGAGCATACCATCGCGACGCACATCGGTCATACTGTCCGCCGGCTGGGGCGCACTGGCGGAAGTGGTATCACCCTTCATGGCCTGGAGGATTTCAATGGGCGTCAGAGCGGTATCGTAAATCCTGGCCTCGTCGATGCTGCCGACAAAGGTTTCACTGTTGGTGGCAGAAACGCTGCCAATCGACACGACGGTGGCATCGGCCGTCGTTCTAAATGTTTGCGTCCCAGAATTTATCTCCTCGCCATTGATGTACTGCACCACGGCACTGGCGTCCCAAGTCATGGCCACGTGGATCCATTCATTCTCATGGGGAAGTAAGGCTCCGGAAGCAGTCACGGCCGCATCGCCGTTTCGCATCGTAATATCGCCGTCCGGCTGCGCTTCCCAGAACCACTTCACATTCGTTCTGGGATCCCAGCCCTGGCGTTTGCCAATGATACCCTGGTGAGTGATGCTATTGCCATTGCCCTCCCAGTTAATCCATGCAGCCAGTGTCATGGCATTGTTTGCAGCCGAGGGATCGAATCCGTTGAGCACAATTCTTTCACCAGCCGTGTCGAGATGCACGGCACCGCCCTGGTAGCCCTCAACCCACTCCACGCCACTACTCAGCGTGCCATCATTGCCGTGGCCGGAGGCATCGACGGCCGTGGTACCCGCACCCTCGTCAAAGGGGTGATAGGATATCAACTCCGCGGAAGCGCCCGCACACAGGCCAATAACCAGCAGAACACTTAACAATCTCAGTTTTCGTAACATCTTCATACCTCCTTCAGATAGAACATGAATCGGGATTAATTCGGAGGAACGGATCAAAGGTACGTACTGTCCCCTAGCAACCGCCTCACGAAAATGGTAGCTGAATTGATGTGTCATGATGCCGCCAGTGGTCCTGCAGCTTCCTAACCTAAGGGATCGGCCTGCCACGCTAAATGCTGACCAAAACGATACAGTTGGGGGGCAAATCCTTTGATTCGCGCATGGCACCCAGCTTCCACTTCTCCTCACTTCAAACCAATGATGTCGAATACGATCGACATTATTTGAGGCATGGCTTGTGCAACAACAAAACCCTAAATTCCGATAGGCCCACTATATCATTTTCGGATGGACGGCCAAAGAAGAATATTCAGGGTGGGCTCCGCCCACCAAGGGCTCTCGCAAACCGATCGGCATTGATGCGGTGGGCAAAGCCCACTCTACGCGATGGGGATCTGAATCTCCGTCAGGTACTTCTTGGGATTTCCCTTGAAGATCATGCCCGGCCCCTTGATATACACCTCGCGGGTGGGAAGTCGCGTGTCATAGCCGTGCGTCTTGATATCGCTGATGGATAACTCCATCTGTCGAAGCCTCAGGATCACGCGGGCCTTTTCGACAGTGCCCTGGTCGTAGTAACGGTAGCCCGTTTCCGGGTCCACCGATGCCGGCAAGAGCAACTCCGCCTCGTGATAAAACCGAATCGTCTTCACCGGCATGCCGGTAATTCTGGAGAATTCACCTATGCTAAGGGACCGGCAAGAAATAAATTGGACAATTTAGGGTCCAAGTGTGCCCCATATTGGGTCGCGCCCGATTGAGCGAAACCACAGGCGTAGCAGTTCTACGTCGCGGATTTCGCGATTGAGAAGCGATCCAAGATGGGGTGCAATTGGGCATTCAAAAGTCCAAGTTATTTCTTGCCGCTCCCTTAGGGCATGGTTTCTGGATGGAAAACTGTTGCCCTTTCATCAACTAAGGCGGTCCCATTAGTGATCTTTCTAAAAGCGACACGTGGGTCCACAGTTCTGGATTGATTTACTTTGGGGTTAGACATAGAATTAGTGCTTCTGCCAAAATCTCAATAGTTTCGCTCTACCACACAGGAGAAAACAATGCGAAAGCAGGGATTTACACTGATTGAACTCTTGGTTGTCATCGCCATCATTGCCATCTTGATGTCCGTTCTGATACCCGCCCTGAGGGCTGCCCGGGATCACGCCAAAAGGGTGCACTGTCTCAGCAACGTGCGGACATTGACGCTTGGGTATTTGATGTAAGGGGGGTAGTCGGTTAGCTCCTCTTGCTCTGTAATGCTACGTCTGAGGCCTCCATAGTGAAAAGGCGGGTCAGCGACCGCTGGCATCGTCTCCTGGCCTATTGCTGGAGCTGACATCACTCACGG
>JADFMM010000074.1 GCA_022563885.1 Planctomycetota bacterium
ATCCCGGACATCGGCAGGCCGAAAAGCCTGCGACTCGACCCGCTCGGATCCCAGGAGAGGTCTTTCATGGCGCATTTTGATGAACCCTCGTAGAATGGTTTATATGGTCCCATGGTAGTGTTGGGAGGACCATAGTGCAAGGGTCGCAGGCACCCTCATGGACGACAGAGTACGGGACGATCCTGCCACGCCCTCGTGACGTCTCTCACTTTGTGCCGTACAGATAACGAGTGATGCGGGTCTGGCTGTCGGCCGAATGGGTCGTGAACCCGGGGACGAAGGTCAAGAGCCAGGTGGCGTGGTAGGGGATTCGATCGAGGATCACCAGTACCCGCCGCAGCCAGTCGAGTTCGTGCAGCCGGGAAGGGACTTGTCCCGCCCTAGGATGTGGCATGGTCCTCCCCGACTGCATCAGTGACGCTGGCGAAGCCATCCCGTTGGAGTAGTCTGCAGAGGCCACGGTTGATTCTCGCTACAATTCCGGGACCTTCGTAGACCAATGCGGTGAGGAGCTGCACGGCCGAGGCGCCGAGGCGAATCTTGCGGTAGGCATCCTCGGCGCTGAAGATGCCCCCTGCGGCGATGATGTGGTATCGTTTCTTATCCATCAGTCGGTAGAGTTCGCTCAACTGCTCGTTGATGAGTCCCTCCACCGGTTTGCCGGAGATCGCCCCAGGCAGGTCACGCCACTGGTGAGCGGGGGTCTCGAGGGGAACCTGTTTTCCCGGGGGGAGATTGAGCATGAATCCCGAGACAAAGGCGTGACCATCGACTTCTTTGAGCATTCGGTCGAGGGCTTTGCTGCCTCCCAGCGGCGATACCTTGAGAAAGACCGGACAGCGGAGTTCTTCCGACTGGAGCCTTTCGAGGAGGCCGCGAATGCCTCCGGGCTCAGCGAAGAAGTCCCTACCCATTTCGGTATTGGGACAACTCAAGTTGTAGACGAGGTAATCGGCGTGGTCTTTGACCAGACGCGTCGTCCTCAGATAGTCGTCGTAGATCGCGTCGTCGGTATCGGGTGGAGCGTCAATTCCCCGGTTGGTCTTGACAATGTTGACGCCCAGCGGCACCGGCCTGGGTCCTCGGGCGATTCGGGGGGCAATGGTTTCGGCACCATCGTTTTGCAGGCCGTAGTGGACGATCAGGGCGCGATCCTCCGGCAGGCGAAAAATGCGAGGCCTGGGATTCCCGGAGGAGGGATCGGCGGATATCGAGCCGATTTCATAGAATCCAAACCCCAGGCAACCCGCCCCCGCAATGGCAACGCCGCTCTTGTCCCATCCGGCGGCCAGGCCGACGGGATTTGCGAAGTGCATTCGCGCCACCTCGCATTCCAGCACCGGATCGCGATAGGCGTAGGCGCGCAGCATCACCAACCGCATGAGGGCTGCCTTTCCGGCCCATTTTGACAGCCCAACGGTCATGTCGTGCATTCGTTCGGGATCGACGCGAAACAAGAGCGGACGAACAACTGTCTTGTAGAAGGACATGGTCCCTTACGTTCGAGAGTGAATGCCGATTCGGTTGCCCTCCGTGTCTAGGAGGAGTGCGATGAAGCCATACTCGCCGATGCTCATCTTCTCTCGCAAAACGCTACCCCCTTCGTTCGCCGCCCTCTTGCAGGTGCCCTCGATATCAGTGACTGAGTGACAAATCAGGTGAGATGGTACAGGTGATTGACCTCTAGAACGTCGAAGCGCCGCTGCCAATACCTGGACTCTTCTAGGAATCGTTTGGATAGGGTCAGGTAGCGCTGCGCCTCTTTCCGGTTGCCGAGCTTGTTCTCGACGATGGCGACGAAGAGCGTTGAAAGGGGGTTGTCGATCGACATGCGATTAGAGACGTCTCTTAAGAAACGCCGCATTTTCTCCAGTCGCAGCGGCTCTTGCTCGGTCAGGATCTTCTCGTAGTTGACTTTGTAGTCTACCAATAGCCAGAGGTCATCGAGTTCCTCTCTAGTGGGCACGGCATCCAAATCCCGTTGGAAGTAATCGATGAATTCTCTGGCGTCCTCTTGCTTGTCTTTTTCCTTCAAACGCTGCTTCTCCGATTCCCGGACCGAGAACAGCGTAAATCCACTGCTCATGTTCAAGGACTTGTCCTCGATCAGGCCTTCATCGACCATCTGTTCGTAGATTTCCGTCGAGGGAAGGGGCGTCAGTTTCTGAATGGTGTTCCAGTCCAGGCCCATTTCCTGGCACACGTTGACCGTTTGCAGGATCTGCCCAAAGGTCTCATTGGGAAACCCTATGATCACAAAGGCCCGGGCAAAGACCTGGGGATACTGTCTCAGCAAGGGGCCGAGCTTTCGATAGTGTGAGATCCCGGAAGGCTTGTGAATCTTGCGAAGGATCTCTGGGCTCCCCGATTCAATGCCGAAGTTGGCGCCAATCATGCCCGACGCCACCGCTTTCTCGAGGATTTGGGGCCGCACCACGGCGGCCGAGGCGATGATGCCATTCATCGCGTCCCAGGTGATCCCCAGATCCCGTTCAATGATGGCGTCGAAGAGTCGTAACGTGCGGTCCGGATCGAAGAAGATGTCATCATCCAGCCAACTGATGTGGGTGATCCGGTGGCGGGTCACGAGCTGCTCAATCTCCTCCACAACAGAGGCGATACTCCGGGATCGCACGCCGTCGCCGTTGAAATTTCGCACGCTGCAGAATGAACAATGGGCGCGACAGCCCCGATTGGTCAGGACAGAACTGTTGCGGGAGTCCTCGGGGAGCCAGTAGCGATAGGACCCTATCTCTCCCAACGCACTATATCGACTGACCTCCAGATCCAGATAATCTGGAATCACGTCCAACTCCGCGGGAGCCGGACTACGGCGTTCGGCAAGTGCTTCGTAGCGGTCGGCCACCAAAGTACCAATTTGGCTGAGACCGTCTGCCTGGATCTCATCATTCACGAAATCCAACAGGTCACAGAAGCTCTGGTCGCTCTCGAAGAGGGACACAAAATCGATCTCCGGACACTCCTCCAGCACGATCTCCGGGGCGTTTGTGATATGGACACCCCCCGCAACCACCGGTAGCGCCGGGGCTAAGCCCTTGATGAGCCGGACCACCTTCTTGGTGATTTCATGTGACATCGTGAACATGCAGGAAATGCCCACGACATCCGGGCCAAACTCGGCAATGCTCTGCCGGATCCTTTCTTGCCACAATACGGTGACCTGTTCATGTGAGACCTCTCCTGCCTGCGAACTGATAAAATCCAAGAGATCGAAGTTCAGATCGAGAATCTGCGTGGCATAACCACGGGCCTTCAGGTTGGTGCACAGTAATCCCAGGCCGTAGGGCGGATAGTTGTAGTATCGCTTGTTCTTCGCTATTTTGAGATTAAGCAACTCCTCGGGAAACTGCGGCGGTTGGATCAGCAGGACCCGCTCGACATCCTCTTTGAAGACCTCGCGAATTCTCTCGACCAAGGTCCAACGGGCTGTATCGAGCTTTTCCCGAAGGGTATGTGCTCTGGACCGGGATGTGTCCGTCTCTGACGCCATCGTTTTTTCTTCATCCTTGCGGGATCAACAGCCTTCCCAAGTGGGACAATCTCAGATTGAATTATCAGACTGTCCCTGATACTCTCCCAATCGACACACCCCGGAGCATTCCTTTAGCTTCCCATGGACTGCGGGCGGATCGGCGGCATGATTTTCGCATGTTGCGGCCTGGTCGCGTGACAACACTCGCACTTCGTCGCATTGGAGGCTCGAAGCAGCGGGTCGCAGGCAGGGGTATTCTGGGAGGCTTGAGGGGAGTGGGGCGATACGATGAGGCTGGATGGGTAAACACTGCGGGTAGTCGACGCCGTGGCCGCGTCACACTCAGAGTGAGCAGTACTCGGAGGATCAAGCCTGACGGGCGTGAGCCGAGCAAGCCGAGCGCTAGGTACTCCTGGGAGTTCCCTCCCGCCACAATTCATCCCACCCGCAGCCACGTGCCGGCCGCTCCCCCAGTCTGACGTCGACGAAGAGAATGGTCTCCGCGTCGATCCCATAGGGACCTTGAACGACCTCTTGGCCTCCCGGGCCCACTACCAAAGAGCACCCAATACACTTTCGCCCTTGCCAAGGCCCCCCGGCAATCAAGCCCACGTTGCTGGCCGCCATGATCCACAGGGAAAAGGCCTTTGCCACCGGCGCGTAGGCGTCACGCCAGATTCCGCCATAGGGCGTCTTCCGGTTGTCGTGGTCGGCAGCCACCGCCCAGGCACAGGGAGAGAGGATCAGGTCCGCCCCCATATAGCCCAGCGAGCGGCTCAATACCCGGTCCTTCGCGAAACCGTCGGCGCAGATCATCAGGCCGAGCGTGCCCAGTTCGGTGTGAACCACGCCCAGCCGGTCACCCTGAGCGTAGAAGGCCTGCCCGATGGTCAGCTCATTCAGCTTGCGATGCTTGCAGAGCAGCTTACCCCTTCTGTCCAGGATGACCCCGGTATTGAAGACCCGCTCTCCGGCCGCTTCGGTAAGCCCCGCACACAGGAAGACACCCTGTTTGGCGGCGGCTTCCGCGAGCATAGAGCACGGCATCCCCTCGGGGACCGGCTCTGCATCGCTTCGGCTGCTCGGATGCGTCCATCCCAAGTCCATGGCCTCGGGCAAGAGAACGAGATCCGCGCCCCGGTCGCTGGCCTCGGCAATAAGATCCAGTGCATGGTCAAGGTTTCTGCGCTTGTCCCCACCGACAACAAGCATCTGGACTAGGGCGACTCTAAAGCCCATTGATTAACCTTGCCGGTCCCTTGGGGCCTTCGACCACTAAGCGGTTCCCGCCTTCTGACGGCGGGACCACATAACAACGGACGGTCAATGGTTTGGCTCGCCTCACAACTCCACATCAAGTGTCATCGACTGATGTGGCTTCAATGCCTTGACGCCCGAAATGAGTTTGATGTCTTCGCCTTCACCTATCTTGATGGTATAGATGCCATCCTGAAAGACCTTGGGGCGGAATGACCTTCCCTGGATGCGCAGCGTGTACACGAGTTCCCTCGTCGATTCGTTGATGATCTGGATGACGGGATTGCCCTGACCCTCGATGTTCAACGTCGGCAAATAGGCCACCGCCTTGCGGCCGTAGTTGTCCGTTTGTTGGATGGTCCTGGGCCAGCCGGGATACTGCTGTGCGCCAGGCGCCTCGATATCGACATTCCGCGGCCAACACTCGAAGGTAATTTCCCGAGTCTTCTTGTTGAAACGCACGACGCCAAAGCCCGCGGCGCGTGTCGTCAGTTTGTCGCCGCCATTGGATTCCGGCGAGGGGTTCGCCGCTGCCCAGCAGGTCACGCGGTTGTCGAAGCCGTCGCGATGCCGACCGGTGTACTCCGGCATGCCGGGTTGACGATTCTCTCCGGGCTGTTCCGGATCCCACCAGCGGAGATAGAGGTTGGCGATGGAGGGGACGCAGAAGGAGTAGCAGGCATCTTCCCAATCCTCGATGCCATGGTGGAAGATGGTGGCCAGATGCTGATCGCCGGCGATGTGCACGGCAAAGCAGCGTCTGATTTCCGCCAGGGCCCGGTTGCGCCCGGTCTGGGGCCACCCATTTGAATCCATATCGGCGTGAAGTCGTCCACCGACCTTACCGTGAATATGGGCACCCCCACAGAAAATGGTCTGAGACAGCACTGCCTTCATGTCGGCGCCCTGCCAGTCTTCGCCCCAGTGGCGTAGGAAGGTCAACTGCCGCTCGCCCAGTAGCACCGCCCCGGGCACATCCACGCTCTGCGGGTCGTAGTCCGGATTGCGAATGTGGTCCGGACGCGGTCCCTGCTTCGGCACCAGGCCCTCCGGCCCCGTCTTGAACTTGCGGTCCTCAATGATGGCAAAGCTGACGCGTCCCAGGGTGAGATCGGTGTAGTACACGCCGATGCCCTGTTCGATAGGCGTGGGATCGAAGGGGTCGGGCAGATGCCAGGTCTGTGCCCGCTCGACCGCCTTCACATAGCTGGCCGGCATGAAGTAGCCCCCGTCGTGCCCGGCAGCGATCTTAGACTTCTTGCCGGCAGCGCCCCATAGGTTCGCCTGCCCTACGTCGTGGTCGTCCGGGATCGTGATCGTGGGCGTATTTCGAATCACCTCCCCGAAATCGCGTCCAAACCTGAGCCAGTAGCCCAGGTGATGCCTGTGGTCGTACACCTGGTCGCCGGAGAAGAAGAGCAGATCGGGTTTGAGCCTCTTGATGTTTTCGACGATGTCGGCCCGGGGAATATCGCCTCCATGTTGGTCGTAGATGGAGTTGCCGGTAAACGCGGCGATCACGATCTCATCCTTCTCCACGGGATCGCGGCGAATGAGGCCCTCGTATTTGGCGGCTCCGTCGAGAGCGCTCACCTGATAGGGCCAGTCTCGTGACATATCCCAGTCTTCGACGCGGAAATGAGCCGTCCATGTCTTGTCCTGCGCCTGGTTGCCATAGTCCGCTTCGGTGATGGTGCTCTCGGCGACCTGGCGCCAACGTCCGCCTTCCTTGATCCGCAGGATGGCCATACGGCTCTCTCCCTCCGCGAGGGGATAACACTGCGCGGTCATCTTGAGAATGTCGTCGTCAACCGTATAGAGCGCAAAACAGATACGCTGCTCTTGACTGACCTGCGGAATTGGGACGCCGCGAGCGGCGGAGCACTCACCAACAAAGGCGAGTGTGCCGAGAAGCGACAGTATCCATAACGAGTGTTTCATGTGCGATCCCTTTCCGCGGAACCGTCGGTTCCGGCTTAGGAGCCTGTCGGAGAATTCGATCTGGCTTCGACCGGCCCTTTTTCTTAGCTGTTCGGCGCTGCTATCGCAGCAAGGGCTGCACGAAGGCAACAGGGTTGTCCGTATGGCTGCATCCGGCTGCATCGACGATACAACCAACATCGCCTGCTTCCCCGTCTTTGCCAGGCGAAAAAATGGCTCGCTCTCGGGCCGACGACGGGATTCTCCGACAGACTCCTGGTGCGTTGCGACTCAACTCTGTCATCGTCTTCTGGACCGACCCAGCCCCGGGATTGTACGCGATTTGCCAGAGGTGACCATCCAAATCTTTGCTGTAACCGGCGCATCCGCACAGCCGTGATGACCGCAATCAAATCATCCGGTGGTGGAAATCGGACAAAACACTGCCCAACAGGAGAAAGATTTGCGTGCAACGACTATTGTCTTTTCTTCTTGATCGGCCATGACTGAACGCCGCTGTCTGTGGCCCATGTCTGCCACTTGGCTTTAAGTTCTGCGAGTTTTTCAGGACGCTGATTAGAAAGGTCGTTCAGTTCGGTGCGGTCGGCTGCGAGGTCGTACAGTTCCCACGGTTTGCCGTGCGCGCGTACGATCTTCCAATGGCCGATGCGGGCGGCGGCATTGCCCTGGTGTTCGAAGTATAATTCACGCTCGCCCATCGACGCACCACGCAGAGCCGGGACAAGACTCTTACCCGCTACCCGAATCAAGCCTTTGCCTTTGAATTGCGACGGGTAAGGGGTCATCGCGAGATCGAGGCAGGTCGGCAGCAAGTCGATGACATGGCCTACCTCGTGCGTGAATGTGCCGTTGAGTCTTGCGGGAATGCCTTTTGGCCAGTGCGCGACCAAGGGCGTGGCGATGCCGCCTTCATGCGTGTACATCTTGTATTTTCGGAAGGGCGTATCGCACATGTTTGCCCCGGCGATGCCGAAGCTGACATAAGAGTCGGGTGTGCCTGTCTTCGCCGTCGGGTCACCGCGCTCCGAGCGGACGAAGCCTAGTGGTCCACCCTCGGCGCTGGCGCCGTTGTCCGTCAGGAAGAAAATCAGTGTATTGTCCAACTCACCCAGTTCCTCAAGTTTCGCCACGACACGACCGACACCTTCGTCGATCATGTGGACCATGGCCGCGTGGAGCGCCATCCGCAGATCCATCTCTTGCTTGTCCTCGATCGATTCCCACTGAGGTGTCTTTGGATCGAGCGGCGCGAGTTGGGTGCCTGTTGGGAACATACCCATCTCCATTTGGCGCTTGAACCGCGCTTCGCGCTGGGGTTGCCACCCTTGGCGATAGCGGCCCAGGAACTTGGCCGTGACTTCCTCGGGCGCCTGCAACGGCCAGTGCGGCGCGGTATAGGCTAGATACAGGAACACCGGCTTATCCGCCTTCACACCTTCCTCGATGAACCTGAGGGCATAGTCTGTAAAGGCAGTGGTCGTGTACCATCCATCGGGGACATCAATGGCCGTGTCGTCAAGGACGAGTTCGCGACCCGGGAGCATTCGGTAGTGATGTCCGCCGCCTTGAGGAATGCCATAGAAGCGGTCGAACCCACGCTGGCGCGGCCGTTGGTCCCGCTCCGACCCAACGTGCCATTTGCCACTGACGGCCGTGTAATAGCCCGCGGGTTTAAGTGCTTCGGCGATCGTCACGCAGCGGTCGTTCAGAAAACCCTGGTACGAGGGATAGCCGTGGTTACCGGTCATGTGACCGACGCCCGCCTGATGCTGATACAACCCGGTGAGCAACGCCGCCCGTGTTGGGCAGCAACGACCCGTGTTGTAAAACTGCGTGAATCGCAAGCCGTTTCTCGCCAGAGCATTCAAGTGCGGTGTTTCGATTTCACCCCCGTAACAGCCAATGTCGCTGAATCCCATGTCGTCAACCATGATGATGACGATGTTCGGCTTTTCCGTGGCTTGAATCGAGTTGCTTGTTGCCAATGCAAGCAGCCAGTACAGTGCAGTCTTGAGAATTCGTATCATGGTCTTTTCCTAGAAATAAAGGGATCGCCCCAGGAGAACGCCCTGCCATCAATGAAGAATGGGTCGACGCCTCTGTCATCGGTAATGGTGAAATCATTGCCCCAAGACCGGAACGCCTCTTTGATCCTGTATACCACTCGAAAGCTCCTTTCCGCTAGGCGAACCTGAAAGTCGAACCGCTTGGCTCACTCCCTCCTCATTCTGGGAATTCCGTAGCCATACCGTGAATGTCGGGTTCACAGGTCAACAGGATGCCAGGCTTCAATCTTCTGCCTTAGATCTGCGACAATGTCTGGGTGCGCCGTGGCCAGGTCGTTCTGCTCGTGAGGATCCTCCTTCAGATGGTAGAGATGCACGGGCGACTTGTCCCATCCATGAAGCACCTTGTATCGGGTGGTATCCTTCCCCTGGTAACGGACGAGGAGTTTCCAATCGCCCTCGACGCACCACAGGTACTGTAGTGTGTCATCGGGCGTGCCGAGGGTCATGTTGTGGGTCGCGTTGCATACCCCGTACACGATTTTGCGGTCTTTACGAGCCTGTTCATCCAGCAGATTGATGCCGGGCAGGTCTGCCGGGGGTTGCAGGCCTGCGGCGGCGGCGATGGTCGGAAAGAGGTCGATGCTCTGCGCGAACTGTGGTGCCCATTCTGCAGGTGTGTGGCCGGGCCATGAAACAATGATGGGTGTACGGATACCATTCTCATAGGGTGAACTCTTGGACCTCTGAGCATAGCCTTTCCAGAGCTTCTGGGCCGGGTGGTTCGCGTTCGTACTGGGTGCCGCCCAACCGTTGTCACAGACATAGAATACCAGCGTGTTCTCCCTCAGCCGTCTCTCATCCAGGTAGTCTAGCAACTCGCCGCAGGTCTCATCGAACCATTCGCACATCGCGTAGTACTTTGCGACGTCATTGGCACGACCCTCTTTTTGGTATTTGTCCAAGAGGCGCTTGGGCGGGTTGTGCGGAGTATGCGGCAGGAAGGGCGCATACCACAGGAAGAAGGGTTTGTTTTCTCGCCCGGCCAGGTCGACGAAGTCTTTGATTGGCTTCATGGACTCTCGCCCGATCTTGAGGCCGTCGTCCCCGTGGCGTCCACGACGTTCTGGGTCACCGTGGGTCATGCCGTGCGTGAAACCGCCGTCCTGCCAGGAACCTTCCCACCACTTGCCGGACTGATGGGCCAGGTAGCCGTTCGCCGTCAGCAGTTTGATGATGCTGGGGTGCCTGTGGAAAGCGTCTCTCAGAGGCACATCCAACGCGGCGCGGTTGTTGTTGCCATCCACATCGTTGCCCGTAACGCCGTGCTGGAAGGGATAGAGGCCCGTCGCGAGCGATGCCAGGGAAGGGCGGCATAGCGGCGCGGTCACGTATCCGTGGGAAAAGACCAGTCCACGCTGGGCCAGGGTATCGAGATGAGGCGTCTTAATTTCCGGATGCCCCATGAAGCCGTAGTCTGTCCACGCCTGGTCATCACTGATGATCAGAACAATGTTGGGTTTGATCGGCTCGACGGCTGAAACCAGCCCTCCCATGCCGACGAGGCACAGGAGTGATGCTTGCAATTTATTCATGGTCCATCTCCTTTCACTTACTTCGGGTCATTCGAGAGTCGCGCGCCGTCGGTCATGAGGGCAACGAATCACTCCACGAGATCGGGGCGATGTCACCCATGGTTCGCAGGCCGGGCTTCGCAGAGAGCACGGATCGAATGGCGTTGAGCGTGACGGCACAGGTGGCAATGTCCCCATTGACGCCGCCTTGGATCCGTGACCGAATCGGTGGGTCTCCTTCGACCTCCACCTCGTCGTAGGCCTCTGGTTCACCCACGGCGGCGTGAAAGGTGAGTGTGATGACCTCGATATCGCCCACAAATCCCCGACCCACCTGGTGAACGCCACGGGCCATGCCTTTCGCGATGGGTCGATATCCCGTCCTCACGTCCTGTTCGGCGATCACCGGTTCGAGCGATTCCGTGTTCCGATCCAAGCGCCATCCAAGCCTGTTAGCCAAAAAATCGATCGATTCGGGAAGTCCGACGTGTCTCAATGTTCCTTCCTGTCGCTTCTTCTCGAACTCATCCGGTGTCAATCCCGCCCCGATCTTCTGTTGAAAGGGGATACGTCGAATCGATGCATCCTGAACCCGTGTCACTCGCACGGCACGGACGGACTGGCAAACCCCCGTCAGGACTGTCGGTAGGAAATCCATAAGATACCCCGGATTGACCCCTGTCCCCAGACACACTGCACCCCGTTCCTTACAGAGTTTGTCGAGGCGCTCGGCGACCCGCGGTTGTGTATTCCAGGGATAGAGGAGTTCTTCGCAGGTACTAATGGTGTGGAGTCCGGCCCGGGCCAGGGTAGCGATAAGCGGTTCCAGGGCGGCCAGGCTACTGACCGTAGTCACGATCGCCACCTGAGCGGACTGTTCTCCTAAGGCCGCTTCCAGACTAGGAGCGATGGGAATCTCCAAGCCGCGAACATCGCAAACCGACCCAAGCGCTCTGCCGGCAATTTTTGGATTGGTATCCACGGCTCCGATGATGCGAAGACTGTTGCGCATATGAGCGAATTGAACCATCCGCCGGCCGAGCGGCCCAATGCCTATGTGCACGATGTTGATCATGATCCGATGGTCCTTCTACTGTAGCTGCAACATGGTCCCGCTGGCATCACCCTCTAGCTCAAGATGATGTTGAAAAAAGCCATAGATCGACTCACGGTTCTGGCGGGTATACCCGTGCGTGCAATCATCCTCGACGAGTTCGATATGCTGAATCTCGCCAAAGGCACCACAGGCTTGCCGCTCCCTAAGAGCGGGTTTGGGGGCTCTGACTTCCAACAAATCCGCAGGTTCAATCCCAGAGGCTATACCAGGATAGAAATTCTGCTCGGCATCCCGCTGACCCTATGGACTCAAAAAGCCTTTGAAAACTGGTATTATACAGGCGGGGCGATTAACGATTCAAGGAGGAAAGAGTCAAAAGGTGGGGCAAGGGTATTTACTCTCCCAACGTCGTGGATCAGGCCCGCCCGGCCACCATCTGTCAGTTGCCACAGACCAGAAACCCGTCGGTCAGCACTGACGCTCCGCCTTTTTCAATGCTGATGCCAAGAATATCCAATTCGCAAGGAGAATGCGAACGGCCCTGTTGCATCAAACTCTTGCCTTGAGCACGGTTGATGGTCAACAGGCTACGGTAGACAGTGGCAAACGGCGAGCGGGGATATTGGTCTTCAATACGCGTCACCAATCGAAAAACGGCCGCCTCATGCTTGTCCAACGGCATAAGAGGCTCACCCGCTAGGCGCCGGCCCAGGCGCAGATTCAGGACTCGTTTCTCCGCGACACTCAGGTGCTGGGAATCGAGGTGATTAGGGATCGGCAATAAATAACTTGGACAATTTGGGATCCAAGTGTGCCCCATATTGGGTCGCGCCCGATTGACCGAAACCACAGGCGTAGCAGTTCTACGTCGCGGATTTCGCGATTGAGAAGCGATCAAAGATGGAGTGCAATTGGGCATTCAAAAGTCCAAGTTATTTCTTGCCGGTCCCTTATCTGTAAATGGATAAAGCATGCTGTAAGCGAAAACGCTATTCGTCAGTTCGACCGTCCGATCAAACAATACCTGAAAGGACATCATGATCCAGACGTTGCGCAGGGCCTGGTACAAGTCGTCGATAAGGATGCCACACGCAAAGACGTGAGCGCAACGGGAAAAATCGCCGGTGATCCGAAAAAAAATCTGGGGAAAATGCCAACTCGCGGAGGTTCTTCGGCCAACCCATGTGGTTTGCCACGAATGAATCAATCTCCTGCAGTAGTTGGTGGCGCCAAGGCAACTGGTCGGCCGGCTGTTCCGCATACGTGCATAGCGCAGCAGAAACAGTATCGATGAGACGACTCGCAGCGAGTTCGTTTTCTCGCTGCTTTGACAATGGGACCGGCTCACCCAAATCGGGAAAGGTGTCACAACTTTGCCACCACTGTTGTCGAACCGCCTCTGCATTGTCGACAACAAACTGGCTGAAGTCCCTCAGGAATAGGCCCTCGTTTTCGGAACACGGCGTGGTCTGCGTCCTATTGTTTCATGGTAGAAATCGTTTACACCTGGGAGAAACCTTCCATCGTTTTCCGTGCACTAGGTGTTTATGATCAAGCCCCGCTGCTTGTGATTCCTATTATGCTGCAAGCGCAGCGTGTTTTGCCGCCAGGAAGCCGCTGTTTTCACGATTGCGGAACGGCCAAAGACGACCTGAAGATGAGATGGAGAAGCGGTAAGTTATTGTTGTGGGGGTCCTTGCTGCAGTGCCGGCTCCGGAGCGTCCTGTAGAGATGGACGTCGTCCGCATGGACACCCCCCGAGCACTTTATGCTCAGAAACAGGTTTAGGGATGACTTCTAGTTCATTTGGATTATTCGATCTGCATTCTCGGTTGATGCCTCTGTGACAAGTATCGCGTTTATGCTGTCGTTGGTGTCAACTCGTCGTTGCGCCTGCTCCTCAGTCAGTCCAGTTTCAATATGTCGTGCACGGACACGTCGATTGCACTCAGCTAGGGGAACATGCAGAAACCACGTTTCGTCGAAAACTTTTTTGCGCAGTAGACACCAGGGTTCCTCGTCCAAGAGCAAATAGTTTCCTTCGACTAGAACGATCTGCGGGCCTTTGGATAGTCTGATGTCATCTTCAACGGGGTCGCCCTTGCGACGGTCGTAGCTGGGGAACGATCCCTCGCCTTCCCTGCGGGCTTTGATTAAGGCATCCACGAACTTTGTGGCATTAAACGTAAACGGTGCACCCCGCCGAGCATGGGCTTTCTCCGGATCTTCCATGTCGTCTAATTCGCTTCGATAGTAGTGGTAGCCGTCCAAAGGTATAACGGTGAGCAATTCGCCCAAGCGCTCTCGCAGCGCTTCTGCAAGCGTGCTCTTTCCGCTTCCCGGCGCACCAGCAAGTCCAATCCAGAACTGCATATCGCCCATTAACTGGGCGGCTCTCTGTCGGAGATCCACAGCAAGGTCATCGTATTCTTGCGGTTTCTTTGCGTTTTCTCTTGGCACAGTTGGGCTGCTATTCTTCCTGGCCGCTTCGCCTCCATCTCGGCCTGCTACTCAACCGTTTTGAGTTCCGGCGTCTTCTCGGCGACGACCCAGAACCCCCCTGCACGCGGCACGTCAAAGTGACCGGGCCGTAGTCCGGGATCGTAATGGCAACGCCTTTGCGGTCCTCAAACGGTAGTGTGCTGCCATGGAACTCTCGAAGAACCGTCGAGCGCAGCAGCCACAGTCCGTCATTCAGCCAGCCCCCGGTCTACTTGGCGGACATCATTCGGGCCGACACTTCCTTCCGCCAGGCCTGCAGCATTTCCAGCAGTTCGCGAGCCCTCTTCGGTTGCGCCCGGGCTAGATTGTTCTGTTCGCCCGGGTCCACTGTCAGGTTGAACAACTCCACAGCGCCGTTTTCAAAATACTCCAGCAGCTTGTAGTCTTCCCAGCGGATGGCGCCGCCGGGGCTTTGCATGCCGTGATTACTGTAATGCGGGAAGTGCCAGAAGATCGCCTTTCTTTCCAAAGCGTCGCCTGTCAACGCCGGCACAAAGCTCACCCCGTCCACATGCTGACCGGGCAGGGCTGGCAGGCCCGCCATTTCCAGGATGGACGGATAGAAATCGGTGCTGATGACCGGTTCCTCACACACTGCGCCCTTTTTCCCATGGCCGGGCCATTTGACAATCATCGGCACGCGAATGCCGCCCTCGTACAACCAGCCCTTGGCCCCTCGCAAGGGAAGATTGGAGGTCGAATAGGCGAGATCCAGCTTGGATTCGTGCACAACCCTCTTTGGATTGCCAAAGTTCGCCGCCGACATGCCCCCATTGTCCGAGAAGAAAATGACGATCGTGTTGTCCGTTAGCCCCAGCGCCTTGAGCTTGGCCAGGACCCGCCCCAGGCTTTCGTCCATCGCCTCCACCATGGCCGCGAACTGGATGTTGTCTTGGTGTTGCTTGATCTTGACCGTGCGCTGGGGTAGCACCCGGTAGTCCTGGTGCGACGGGTTCGTGATCAGGGCAGTCAGTTGCTCACGTGACATGGGCTCGGCCGCATCCGGGTTTCCCTCCAGGATAAAGGCCGGGCCCTTGGGATGCTGCATTTTCGCCAGCTTGTCGCGATACTTCTTGACCAGATCCGGCCGGCCCTGAATCGGGTCATGCACTGCGAAGTGCGACAGATACAGGAAAAAGGGCCGGTCCTTGTTCTGTTCAATGAAACCCAGCGCCTCATCGGTCAAGCGGTCGGTCAGGTAGTCGCCTGTTTTTGCTTCCAGGCCCTCCATCCCGAAAGGTGCGTGGTATCCCGATTTAGGCCAGCCCCTGTTCCACTTGGGAACCTGCACGTCGAAGCCGTGCATTAAGGGACCCGAAGGGTCTTCGCCCAGGTGCCATTTGCCGAAGATCGCCGTGCTGTAGCCCTGCGCCTGCAACGTTTCGGCCAATGTTTCTTCGGCAAAGGGCAAGTGCTGCTGAATCTTCGCGTTCTTGAGGCTTTGAAAGGGAAAGTCTCTTCGGCCGGGCAACCAGTCGGTCAAGTGAAGCCGCGCCGGATACTTTCCGGTCAGAATGCTGGCGCGGGTCGGCGAACAGACATGACATGCAGCGTAAGCTTGATTAAAACGCACACCCTCCAGCGCCAATTGATCGATGTGAGGCGTATCATAAAAACCACTGCCGTAGCACCCCACATCGCGCCATCCCAGATCATCCACCAGAAAGAAGACGATGTTCGGCAACCCGTCGCCACGCTGCTGAGGCCGAGGTGCCTGGTGGGTGGATTGGGCGCTAGCACCGACTCCCATGGCCAGGATCCGTGTCGCGACGAGAAGTGTGGCTAGACAGAGCTTCGTTTTCACTGGTGGGCGTTTCCGAGACGCAACACTTCATGGGAGCCGTTATTCTAGGCTTTTTTCAGCTTGCGTTTTTCCTTAAGTGTAAGCTTCGGCTTTTTCTTCACGTCTTTCTTGGCCTTGTCCCTTTTGCCTTTATCTGCCATCTTTGTTTTCCTTAATCAATACGCAGTATTTCATTACGAAGGGCAGTCATCATAACAAGGCCCATCAGAATTACCATAACAACATTTCGTTATTGTTGGAGGTCTGTGGAACGAGTCACCCACGCAGGCCTCCCGCCCCGGCGACCTTCGAGCATCACTCTGACAGGAATGACTCGCTCCTGTTCCCTGTACCGACCGATTCGGCCAGCTCATGTCTCACATTCGTTCATGGAGGGCCCTTAGAAAACTCCATACTCAGGGTGTCTATCCTGTAAGCAGGGAAGCTCACGGCGACAATCCGCGATAACCGTGGGGTCGGCACTCCCCAGCAGGACGCTTTCTTGATCGTCGGCTTCAGCCAGAACCGTGCCGCGCGGATCTACCAGCACGCTCTCGCCGCCGTAGGTCAGATAGGGATCGGCGCCACAGCGGTTGATGCCCAGCACATAGGCTTGGTTCTCAATCGCTCGGGCCCTTAGCAAGGTGGACCAATGGTGCTTGCGTGCTACCGGCCAGCAGGCAATGACCACGAGTAAATCCGTACCGCGAGCCACGGATGCGCGGAACACCTCAGGAAAACGGAGATCGTAGCAGACAAAGAGACCTACCGAAAATGCGCCCCACCCGAAGGTCACAATGTCTCGACCCCGTTGGTAGTGATCATTTTCCTTGCCAGGGGAAAAGGGATGCAGTTTGCAGTATCGGGCGACCTCTTGGCCCTGATCATTGAAGGCCACCGCCTCGTTGCGCGGCTTTTTTCCGTCATCCTGGCGGACCACGCCGCCGATGGTAAACGCTTGGTATTGCCTGCCCAGGTCCTTCAGGAAATGGTCCGTCAATCCTCCGGTCTGCTCCTGTATATCGGAGGCGTTCATACTGAACCCGGTCGCAAACATCTCCGGCAGGACGATCAGACTGTCGGGCGGTACCTTCGCGTTGTCCAAAAGAGAGCGAACCTTGGTGAAATTGGCTTGCTTATCTTCCCAGACCATGTCCATCTGGACGCCTACAATATTCACAGTCGTGTCTTCCTAGTATTCACGCTCTTTTGTGAGGCCCGGCCGGGGGATGGGATAACGCCCGTCTGCGTCCGCCTGCAGAGGGGCCGGCGAGTCCATGGTCAACTTGTCCAGTCCTGGCGCCATTTCGTGATCGGAGTTGAGGATCTGTTCGTAGGTGATCACTTGGCCCGTGTGTGCGGCCATGCGACCCAAACTGGTCACGAGGCTGCCCTTCACGCCGTATTCCGTTTCATTGTAGGGCTTGTCATGGCGAATCGCCGAAATCAAGTCGTTCCACTCGTTCTGATAGGGGTTCCGTTCGTCCGGCCGAACCTCGGACTGCCAGATCATATTGGCCTTGTCGGGATTCTGGCCCCGATGGATACTGGAGGGCCTACCGCAGTCGCTTCTCTTGGAAACGATCGCGACTCCCTTGCTGCCGTGGGCGTAACTGGCATAGATGTTTGCGCAGCCCTTCATGCAGCGTCCGTCCATGATAAAGGTACTGCCGTCCGCGTAGGTGTACTCCACGGCATAGGTATCGAAATTCTGGTCTACCGAGGGCACGCCGTCTGAAATCTCTCTGTAATGGCGGCCACCGAGGGCCTGGGCCTTAACCGGCCAGTCGTTCTTCATCCAGCAGAGATGATCGATGATGTGGATGTAAAAATCACTGAAGTTGCCGCCGCTGGCCCAGATGAAACTGTGGAAACGCTGTACCTGGTAGAGCAACTCGCTGATGCGAGGCGGTTTGGGCGGGGAGGCGAAGGAGCCGATCGCGTCATGCATGCGGTAGCCCCGCTGCAGAATAATGTCACCGATCCCGCCGTCTTGAATGCGTTGGTGCAACTGTTGCAGGTCCCGGCTGTGGCGGGACATCAGACCCACGCCGACCTTCAGGTTCTTGGCGCCGGCTTCTTTTCCGAGCTTGAACATGCGACGACTTGTAGGGCCGTCTACCGTGACGGGTTTCTCCATGAAGACGTTGAGGCCCTTCTTCACGGCATAGGTGAAATGGACCCAGCGGAAGGCTGGGGGCGTGGCGAAAATGGCCACATCACCGGGACGCAGACAGTCCATGGCCGTCTTGTAGCCGTCAAAGCCGATGAACCTGCGTTCCCTCGGGACCTCGACCTGGTCCCCGTGTCTCTTTTTCAGGTTGCCGTAGCTGCTCTTGAGGCGGCTTTCGAAGACGTCGGCCATGGCCACGAGCTTGACCGGCCCCTCCTTGACCGACATGGCATCGCCGGCCGCCCCCGAGCCCCGACCGCCACAGCCTATCAGGGCTACCCGTATCGTGTCATCCGCCGCGGCGTAGAGACGCGGCCCGGCCGCCGCCATGATGGCCGACGTTGTCGCGATGCGTCCACTGTCCTTCAGGAAGTCACGACGAGATCTGTTTTTCGAGGATGTTTCATTCATGGTGTGGGTCTCCTAAAGTGATGTTTGGTTTAATTGATTATCCCCTTGACTTGACGTAAATGCCTATGGTATTTATATGATATGGTTATACCTGAAGACAGCTTATTTCAAGGTAACAAGACCGGGGGAGTTTCGCAACGTCAACATCTACCGCTGTCGCGTCCATGCGGCCAAGCGACAGGCCGTTTGTCATGAGAATCACCGCTGGGAATGCGAAAGCAAACGGGACACGACATTTTTTCCCGGTTGTTGACCATCAAAGTTTTTGTACGCGCGAAAGGACAAGACATGAAAAAGGCATTTACACTCATCGAACTATTGGTCGTCATTGCCATTATCGCGGTATTGATGGGTATTCTCATGCCGGCTCTCGGCAGGGCCCGTAAACAGGCCTGGCAGACGGTCTGTAAGAACAACTTACGTCAAATCGGTTTGGCGGCCAATTTTTACGCGGGAGACAACGAAAACGCCGTGCCCCGGGGTGCTTCGAATACGCAGGGGATCAATATCTGGTTCCGGGGCTTCATGCCTTACCTGGCCCATGAAAAGGATCAGCGAGATTATCGTGACGTCAAGATCTACCGCTGCCCCGCCTATCCGGACAAACGGCAAACCGTCTGCTATGTGTCCAATGGCTGGGAGTTTGACAGCAAAAGCGACAGAATTGGCAGGGAAGTCATGAACTTCGACGGTCACTTCAAGGTGACCGCTTTTGTCCGTCTCAGCGAGACCATCTATCTGGCAGACAATGAAGATGGCCCCGGGCGGGAGATTATCGAGAGAATCGACAGTCCGGGCATCAACAAGTGCGACGTCTTCAGCCGCGACCACATGCCCAGCTCAGACAAGACAGGCACCGGAAGCTACCAGCGCCGCGTGTCGCGCAAGCGGCACCGCCGGGGCTACAATGCACTGTATGCGGACTGGCACGTCGACTGGCACGCCGCACTCCTCGACCTCCCCGAAGAACAGGCGATAAATCTGGAGTCGGACATGTGGCGGTTTCACAAGAGATAACAGGTACTCGGACACCTATAACTCTACTGATTGACGCGTTATTCCAATATCGCCTTTCTCTTGCGTCATGCTCTTCCCCCGATCCGAAGGAGACCTGCTTCCTGTTCATTCGATCACTCATACCTTGTCCCCTAAGGCTCCCGACGAATCAGCGTCCGATCGCCCGGCGACCGGGGCCGGCTTCACTGCCGTGACCGAGATCCTTCCGCATCTGCTCAGCGTATCCCCTCAGTTGCTCGACGATCTCGGGGTGCTCGTCGGCCACATTCGTCGTTTCGCCGATGTCGCTCTCGAGATCGAATAGTGACAGTTCAATGCGCTTGGGTCCCCTCTTGCCGGGTATTCCACCCGTGCCGGGAATGGGCGAATTATAAGACTGGGCAAACATCAGTTTCCATTTGCCCATTCGCAGAGCCATCAGGCGGTTGCCGCCGTCGTAGTGGTAGAACACGTCATGCGGTGTCTTGGCGCCGGGCTTGCCGAACATAAGATTCGAAATGTCCTTGCCGTCGATCGTATTGTTCGGCAGCGGCGCGCCGGAGAGCCGGGCAAACGTCGGCAGCAGGTCGATCGTTCCGGCAATTTCGCGGCATACTCGTCCCGCGGGAATGGTGCCGGGCCAACGCATCAGGCATGGGACGCGAAAGCCGCCTTCGAAATTGGACCCTTTGCCTTCGCGTAAGGGTTTTGCCGAACCGGCGTGATCTCCGTACGAGAGCCACGGACCGTTGTCCGAGCTGAACACCATGCAGGTGTTTCCGTCGATGCCGTTCGCCTTCAATGCATCGATGAGCTGACCCACACCCCAATCAATCTCCCTGATCACGTCCCCGAACAGCCCCCGCTCGGTCTTGCCTGCGAATTTTTCCGAAACAAACAACGGTACGTGCGGTTGAGGACTGGGCAAGTAGATGAAGAAAGGCTCGTCGCTGTGCTTGTCGATGAACTTCACGGCACGTTCGAAAAGCCGCGTCGTCAGAGTGACCTGATCTTCCGCCATCACTTGCGCGTTGATGACGGTCGTTCCTTCATACAGCGGCAGGTGCGGCCATCGTTTGAGGCGTTCTTCCATCGGCAGATGCCGCACGTTGGGGTGAAAGGGCCACATGTCGTTCGAATAAGGAATCCCGAAGAACTCATCAAAGCCCTGATTCGGTGGCAGAAACTTCGGCAGGTGCCCCAGGTGCCACTTGCCAAAGCAGGCGGTGGCGTACCCTTTCTGCTTCAGCAGTTCCGCGATCGTCATCTCATCCGGATTCAATCCCGTCGTCGACTTCGGGCCAAAGTTGCCACCGACGCCAACACGTGTGGGAATGCAGCCCGTCATGAGTGCCGCCCGCGATGGAGAACAGAATGACCGGCCGACGTAGAAGTCGGTGAACTTGATCCCCTCCTCTGCCATGCGATCCAGATGAGGTGTTTGATAGCCTTCCGCACCAAACGGCCCGATGTCCGCGTAACCCATGTCGTCACAGAATACGATGATGAAGTTGGGAAGACGCGTGGACTCATTCCCGGCGTTGTTCCCACCGTTGCCATCCTGCGCCCACAGGACCGGCACCAGGCATTGCAGAAACGAAAACGCGATGACTGTTCGGATTGATCGTACCATTGTTTTACCTCGTTTACGGTGCTGGGGTTGGACCTCAGCAGGTCGGTTGCACTTATAGGGTTATGTCCTATTTCAGGGTATATTGGGATCCTAGAGGCCGCATTTGGCTATCGGAACGCGGGCTGTACTGTAAGGAGCTGATGGTTCGCGGAGGACAAAGGAGCCGCCAACAGCAACGGTCTCGCCTTCACCTACCTTCGGGCTTAAGGTGTCGACTATCTGATGGACGTATGCCTCACGCCCTACAGCAGTGCTCTGCGAGCACTTTGCCTCTCCGGTTAGCCAATTTAGTTCTTTCCACGGGATAAGCTAGTAGCTTCTTGTTGGGTAAGGCTTTCTGAATAATCCACAGTAAACACTTTACATGCCTCACAGAGATTTGCTCGATAGAACTCTGCCTTCGAAGGGAAAAACTTCCGCCACCTCGCTTTGACGAGATCCTGTTCTTTGATCACAGCGTTCCCGACCTGCTCGGCCGGTATATGCCACAGCCCGTAAGCGCGGAGTGTGAATCCCTTCTGCATCTCCCGGGCACATTTCGGACACTGACATGACTCGTCATTCATGATGGGCTCCTATTGGCTGTCGGGCCGCTCAGGGGGCGAGCGCAGCGCGGTCCCTTGAAGCAGCATCATTGTGTGCCGGGCAGGCCCGGCGACTTGAGAGTGATAGTATGGAATATAATGACAGCTGTTTCAAACTAAAGTCTCGACCTGTCCTGAGCCAGTCGAAGGAGCCAGCCCAGCAGAGGCGAAGGCTAGCTGAGGGCAAGGGAGACGCGCCAACGCCAATCCCGCCCCCCTATGCCCGTCGGAGTCGAGTCGAGTGATAGATCATGGAAACGAACCCGCATAGTTTTTCACTCGTTCACCATGAGCGATTAAGGTTTCTCTCTTGGATTTCGACATGGACTTCCAATTATCCAGCAATGTGAGATTTTCCAGAAGTTCCACGTGGCTGTCCGGAGCCATCAATGCAATGCCAACCGATGGATTGCTTAGAACGAAACGATACCATTCAGGAGCTTTAGGTGCCTGAAAGTGTTCGGGATCAGCCGGCGTCTTTCCCAAAAGCGCTCCCCATCTTAAACACGTAAAACAGACAACTGGAATCTCCAGTCTATCCGTCTCCGGAAACACCTCTGTTTCCGCGCCTCGGTGAGCGGCGTTGTAGCGAATCATCAACAGATCAAGGTGTCCTTCGGTCAGCCACTTGGCAGCGAGAGGTCTTTGATGAGAGGTGAGACCAATCATTTTCAGCAGTCCCTGTTCTTTTGCCTCCATTAATGCCTTCATGGCGCCGTTGACGCCAACAATCTGGTTCCATTCATCGTCACTTTCCACATAGTACAGGGTCAGTACATCGATGTTGTCCACGTGTAGCGTTTTCAATTGGCGATCCAGCTCTCGCCGCAGGGAATCCCGTGACCAGTCTGGCGTGCCCGATTGAGTGGCGATGATGACCTCGCTTCGATGTTTGCCCAATTCACGAATCGCCAGGCTCATTCCATCCTCTCGTCCGCACCAGTTCCAGTAATTCACGCCACGCTCCAGTGCAAGATGCAGATCCTCCGGTTCAGGATGTGTGTTGCCTCGCGTCGCGAAGCCCAGTCGGCATGCTTTAGGCAAATCTTCACCCAGTCGGACAAATTGTTCCATGAGACCCTCACCATCCCTCAGGGACCGCGCATAATTAAATGAGTCATTTATCGCTCAGATTTGCGTCAGATTCAGTCGCGCCCGATTGAGCGAAACCAGAGTTGTAGTTGGCCTACTGCGGAGGCTTTCGCGATTGAGAAGCGGCTGAAGATGACGTAAAGATGAGATGAGAAATGGATCATTTAATTATGCGCGGTTCCTCAGCCTCCCTGAACTTCGGGATTCACGTAGCGCTCCAGAAGGATCTTGCTGCAGAGTTTTACCTTCTCTATGTCTTTGATCCGTCCAATCAGGCGATGGTAGCTGTATAGCACCTTAAACAGGTGCCCGGCGGCGATCCAGTCACCGTTCCGGTTGTCCGTCGTGTTCCGCCTTCGGTTCCAGCGATCCTGATTCTGTCTGTCGTTCCAATAGCTCGTGCTCATGACAGCCTCCAGTGTCGCGCGATCCGCCGACACAGCGGTTGCGGGAGCAATTGCCGGAACCGGAGCGCTGATGTGAACTCGGTGGCCGGCATGGCCAGCCCTGGCCAAGTCCGGATACCCCATTTCTTCCAGGCTCATCAAAGCCTCGGTATGAGTCGTCATGTGGGTGAAATTCGGTCTTCGGATCGAGGGACGGCCGAGGAGCCCCTTGAATCTCACCAGACTGTCGAAGGTCGCCTCGATCATGGTTTGGACGTCGGCGTAAGGTTTAGCGCCAGTCTTGCCTTTAGGTTTTTCAGTTTTTTTCCGACCGATCTGGCGGCTGAGACCGCACAGCGCATCGATCAGAGCTGGTTGGGCCATGGTGGGAGCGTCACGGAGGGCCTTCGTGGATAGGGAGGCGAAGATCACCGCATGGCCGTGCGCACGCAGGCCACCCTGGATGGCCGGCAACAGGGCTTTGGGCACCTCCGCGATGGAGGCTTCGTCTGCGCTTTCCTTCGGCAGCGGCGCGAATTGCGCCGCCCGTAGATGGATTACGGCGTCCAACTGCTTCTTAATGCCGGCAATTGTCCGTTCGTTGAGGCGATTTTCCGTGCACAAATAATATCCGGCGAGGATACCGGCTCCCCAGTGGGCATCGAACCAGCCCTCGGCCCGTGCCATGCCGGTAAGACCCTTCTCCAGATAGGAATCGTCCAAGGCGGCGCCTTTTCTTGCTTCAGTTTCCCTAGCGTCGGCCGAGTCGCCAAACGCACCGGGAATGGCGAGGCCAGCGATGATACCGGAGGATAGCTTGAGGAATTCCTTTCGATTCATTGTGGGATCATTTTTTTTCATTTTGCTAGCCCAACCTCTCTTAGAGCACCTACGCTAAATGACTCTGCATTCAAACGGCTTGTTTTGTGTCTGGACGGCGTCAGGCTGCATCGACTATCTTCAGATAGCCTGCTTCGCCTTCCTTGCCAGACACAAAAACGCTCGTTTTCGGTGCGACGATTCATTTTGATAGGCACTCTTA
>JADFMM010000075.1 GCA_022563885.1 Planctomycetota bacterium
GTAAAATTATGGCCTGGTTCAAACCAGGGTAACAATGTGTCTGGATCGAAATCGGGATCGAGAAAAGCCTTTGGTGCTACCAGTGTCCTGATGGATGAAAGACAATTTCGATAGCGATTTCGATTTCGATCCTGAAACGGCGGTTTACTCAGTGTTACCCGGAACCGTATATTGGACTAAGCGGCTTCGCCGCATAACGAGGCCTTGATCTTGACGCACGCTCAATCGAATACGGTTTCACCCATCGGCTGCGCGACGGGAAAAACCATATCTATTTTTGAACCAGGCCAAAAAACAGGATGTTTTTTATAAGCTCTAAGGAGCAACGGACAGGAAGGGCCCATATAGTTCCAGCCAGGTGTCAATCAAGACAAAGAGGTCGGTGATATTGATCACCCCATCGTTGTTGAAGTCGCCGGCGATGATGCAGGGGGCGCCACCGCCGCCGCCACTCTTACTGGCAAAGGGAGTTCCGCCGTAGGCGCCCATATTGATTCGAGAACCATTGGGACTTTCCTCCTGGGAAAAATCAGAGGCCGGATCGCCGGCATCGATACAGGGACTGGTCACCGGATCGTTGACAAAGGTTTTCTGGATAGGATCGTAGCGGCCGGCCTGGCTTTGCAGGGTATAATTGCCTTGGGCGGAATTCGGGAACAGGGGGTCGACCGTCAGGATGCCCGGGCCAAAGGTGAAGTATCCGTCCCCGGCTCTATACGCACCGCCTTGTCCACCCTGGATGTCGCAGTAGTCGATGCTAATGGTCGTTTGACTGCTGACGGCGATGTTATTGCCGTTGCCCAAGGCGGTATTGCCCCACAGGATGGAGTTGGTGATCTCCAGTTGGGATCCGAAGCCGGCCCAAACGCCACCACCATTTCCCCCGGTGCTGTTTTGGGTCACCGTACAATTTCGGATCACCGGAGATCCAGGGCCATAGTCACAGCGAACACCGGCGCCGTCAAGTGAAGAGGCATTGTCGGCGATCAGGCAGTTGATGAGCTGTGTGTTGCTACGAATGATGCGAACGCCACCGTTGTAGTTGCCGGCGTTGCCGACGATCTTGCAGTTTGAAATGATCGCGTGGGCCTCATCTTTGCAGTAAATACCGGCACAGTAAAAACCGCTACAGCCACTGATTACGCAGTTTTGGATCGTGGGGCTACTGCCCAGACAGTAGATGCCGGCGCCCCGCTCGGTGTTGCCGTTGATGATGGTGAATCCGTCGAGTAGCGAGGCCGTGGTCTCGCCGCTGTGGAAGAACGCACCGCGTCCGGAGCCCTGACAATCGATAATGGTCTTGCTGGAACCTGCCTCAGATCTGACCGTGATCGACCGACCGCCATAGTCGAGGTCTTTGTTACCAAGGCCCCGGTAGATTCCGGCGGCCACCAGTACGGTGTCTCCGTCGGTCGCCATATCGATGCCGTGCTGGATCGTTCGAAAGGGCCGCTGAGGAGAGAGGCCATCGGACGAATTACTTCCTACCAGGGCACTGACGTAGTAAGTTCTTGCGGTCTGGCAGAACACCCCGGTATCCGTCCAGGTGGGGTCGGCGGCGTCAACGGAGAATTGGTCTTGACCGAGATATCCGGTGTTGCCATAACCAGAGGCGTCAGCGGCGATCTGACCTTGACCCTCATCAAAAGGCCAATAACCCACGATCCCGGGATCACCGGGATTGGCACGCACCGACATGACGGCCAGCATCTCGACAGGATTGAGGGCGCGATTATAGACCCTGACGTCGTCAATCAGGCCTGCAAAGTATCGGCTGCTCCATCCGCTGTACTGTCGACCGACGTAGGCGAACTGACCGCTATCCGCAAGGGTCAACCCGGCTCCACCCTGGGACCGCTGCAAACCATCGACAAAAAGAGTGTTGTGGCCATTCTCCAAGACACCGGCGACATGGTGCCATTCGCTGTCCGTATAGGCGGAGGTGCTGGGGTAGCTGGCCTCGGAGAAACCGTTGGCGGTGATGAATGCAAACCTGTTGTTGTGATCCCGCACCAGCGCGTAGCCACGGGCAAAATTCAACTTCCCGACAATCCCCATGAACCGACCTGCCGTTCCCTCGTCCAGCTTCACCCAGGCTGAGACAGAAATGTTGCCGGTGATCCGCAGACTGGGGTGGTTGCCAAGATTGACGAGGTCGTCGACCCCGTCAAAGGCCAGTGCAGAGGTCCCGGCCACACCACAATAGGCGTTGGCGGGTCCACCCCCATAGTCGTGGGCGGGTTCACTCCCGGACCACAGATCATCAGCCCCAGCAGAGGATCCCAACAGACCTAACATCATACAAACACACAAAAGAGACTTCTTTGTCAGCATAATTCACCTCGTCGTTACTGGATTCCCAATCAATTCTTAACCTAGTATCACCCAAATTAGCTTGTCGGCTCGATCGCCCCCTCAATCCACTAGGCTCTTTCTGAAAACTCCGTCGTCGGCCTGCGAGCGAGCCATTTTTTCGCCTGGCAAAGACGGCGAAGCAGGCGATGTTGGTTCTATCGTCGATGCAGCCGGATGCAGCCAGGCGGAAGAAGGGCCGCTCGAAGCCAGATCGAGGTTTCAGACAGAGCCCAAAATGTGGCGCAGACCGGTGGCCCAGAAGTTGACCCAGAAGGCCTATTGGGAGAACCCGACCAAGCTGTCCCCGAATTCGCTCAGCCAATTGTCGATGATGGTAAACAGATCGGTGATGTCAATGAATCCGTCTCCATTAACGTCACCCCTTGTGGGTTGCTCGGCGGCGGCACTGAGACTCGCTCGGGCGGTGCCCCCATAGGCGCCCATGTTGATCAGATTGCCATGGGGGCTGGGCTCATCCAAGACGCTGTCCGCAGGGTCACCGGCATCGAGACAGCTACTGCTGTCTTCATCGAGAACCCAAACGTCGTGCTCACCCCAATACCGACCGCGTGCGCTCTTGAGATGATAGTCTCCCTCATTCGGATCGACGAATTTCGGGTCTACGTCGATATTATTCTCTTCCCAGCCGAGGAAGCCACCGGCCTGATACGCCCCGAATGGGCCACCCAGCACGTTGCTGTAACCCACCATCAGCGTGCCGAAGGTCCCCACCGCCATTTCATCGCCCAGCATGCCGGAGACGTTGTCCACTATGATCGAATTGCGCACGGTCAGATTGCAGTAGGAGGCCCATAGGCCGCCCCCATAGTGCGTGGCGCTATTCCCGACAATCGTGCAATTGCGAATGAGGGGATTCTTGCTGCCATAGTCGCACTTCAAACCGGCCCCGGTACTCGAGCACCTGTTACCCAGGATGAGGCAGTTTTCAAAGATCCCGTCACTCTGAACCAGGCGGACGCCTCCGCCATAGGTCCCCGAGTTAGCGCTGATTTCACAACCCGAGAATATCGGACTGCTATTATTACTGCAGTAGACGCCCGCGCTGTAATAACCAGTGTTGTTGGTAATCACACAGTTGCGAATCCAGGGACTACTGGCTCGACAGGTGATGCCTCCCGCGGTCTGGCCATTGCCATTGCTGATCGTGAACCCATCGAGTATGCAATTGGCGTCTTCGCCGCTTTGAAAGACGACACCCTGGGCGATGTTTTGACAGTCGATGATCGTCATCGCGGCGCCGTGGGCGGATCGGAGGGTGATGCGCCGGCCCCCGAAGTCGAGCCCCGTGTTGCCCGGCCCCATATAGACGCCGTCTGCCACCACCACGGTGTCCTCATCAAGGGCGGCGTCAATGCCTCGTTGAATGGTGGCGAACGGGCTTATCGGACTCCGTCCCGTGTTCGCGTCGTTGCCGATCTGCACATCCACATAGAAATCTCCCAGTGGAATACCGGGCTCGACCGCGGCTTCGCCCTGGAAAGAGGACCGGAAGATGTCACGGCCTTGTCCATAGTCCCGCGTGAAGTAGAACTCCTCCCCGTTCGCGCTCAAGAAGGGATAGTCCGGGACACTATTGGGACCATCGACAAAGCTGACCCGCGCCGGCACACCGAAGGGTTGATCCGGCGCGACCCGCGAACTCCTATAGAGCTGATTGGAGCCGTCCCGGTTGGAGGCATAGTAGAGCACCAAGCCATCGGGACTGAGAGAGGGGTGATATTCCGAATCGGGACTGTTGGCCTGAAGCAGATTGATGGCGTCGCCGAAGGGCAGGTGGGGTGCCGGGCGTCTGGCCATCCAGAGATCGTGAGCACCGACGCCCCCCGCCAGGTTGCTGCCGCTAAACACAATCGTCATCTCGTCCGCCGTCAGGGTCGGACTGGCAAGGCGTCCTAAGCCATTCAATTCGTTCACATTGACGCCCTCAGGCCACATGTCGATGACCGAATTCCGGTAGGACACCTTCAGCCTGCTCTGCGCCCCCGGCTCCGTGCGATAGTAATACATGCGCAGATTGTCGGGGGAGACCCAGGGTCCATCGACATGGCCGCCGAAGTAGTTCAGCGAACTCAATTCCGTCACGGACGAGAAGGGGCCATTGGGATCCAAGCGCGTCGCCTCATAGATGCGCGTGTAGTACCAGCCGGGCCCCGCCTGCCGGGAGAAATAGAGCGTGGTGCCATCGAAGGACAGAAAGGGTGACTTGTCCACATGAGCAGTATTGATCTCTGCCAAGGGCTCTGGTTCAGTCCACTGACCGTGGGCCGAAACAAAGCAGGTCAGGAGTACTCCCAAAAGAGGAAAGAGCCTTGAGTTCATTTCAATGTTCATGCGTCCAAACTCCTATCGGTCAACGGAACAACGCATTGGCTTTTGACCGTTTTCGTCCTACTTGGCGGAAGTGCACTCCAACACCAAAACGGGCAAGCCATCACGGTACTTTTATAGGACGATATCGTTTTCTTCGACACAACCTGCGACATAACTTCAAAAATCGGTCCAGCCAATATTCGAACGTCGCTAAGGCCTTAGCGACACCGTGATAGTTCCGGTAAGCCGGGGAACTGTAACGCTCTTTTCCTAATTTAATGACTTTGAAAGCAGCGACAGCGCCGCAGCAAAAACGAAAAAATCTTCGGAGAACAAGTAGAGAGTAATGACTCGGATGCCGCTGAAAAGATGCTGACCCGGAAGATCAGCCGGCACGCAGGGCATCCCTACTCGGGCGGCCGGGTGACCGGTCCCTGAACATAGCGCCGCCACATTTCTCTATAGAGCCCTTCCACCTGCCTGCCAAAGCGCTGCGCATCGCAGAGCGGGCTGTCTCGCATCCGTGTTCGCAGGCCCAGGCGGGTCTTTTGCAGGGCATCCAGATTCTTGGCCAGACAGGCGGCCTTGCCGACAAACGCATCTGCGTGGCCGGCCACTAAAAAGGACATGTCCAGACGGCCCAGCAGGTCCAAGCCAACGCGTGAGATGGCCGTGTCGCCCCACATCGATAGTACGGGCACGCCCATCCACAGGCTCTCCAGCGTGGTAATACCGCCGTTGTAGGGGAAGGTATCCAGTGCGACATCTACCTGATCGTAGAGCGCGAAGTGGTCCGACTGGGGCATCCAGCCATGCATGACGATACGTTCAGGCGCTATACCCCGCCTCGCAAACCGGTCCAGGAAGCGTTGGCGAATTCCGGCGTCGTCGCCCCCGGAAAACTTTAACATCAGGCGGCTGTTCTTCACGGAGTGCAGGGCCCTGGCCCAGAGGGCGATTGTCACAGGGTTGATCTTGGGACTGGCATTGAAGGATCCAAAGGTGAACCCTCCCTGCCGCTTGGCCGGCAGCACGCCCGGTTCGGGTAGCCCCTTCAAGGGCGCGTAACAGGTCAGACCATCCCCGAGGCAGGCCAGTCTCTCGAGGTAGTATTCTTGCGACGCCGGCGGGTCCAAGACGGCATCCGTTAATCGATAGTCAATGGCAGGATTTCCCAGCGTGCAGGGGGACCCATAGTCCACGATGATCGGCGCCGGCCCGTGGGCGCAGACGGACAGCCGATTTTCACCGATGTGGCCGCCGATGACGACGAGTATGTCGATCCGGTCTGCACGGATCTGCGCCGCCAGTTGTTGGTCCTTCAAACTCAACACCGGCAAGAAGCGGTCAAATCGTTTTGCGAGGTACGCTGTGATGTCGTCGGGATTCTCGACCAGGCTATAGCCATAGGCCGCCGTCACCGAGGGATCACGACCGCTGAGAAAGGGCTCGAAAGTATAGGAGACCGAGTGCCGCCAGAAGTCCGAGGAGAGGTACCCTATTCGCAAGGGCCGGTCGGGGTCCGGGTCGCACTCTGGTCCGCAAGGAGTGGAGACTCTGACCCGCTGTCTCTGGCCCCACTGACAATGCGCCTCAAAGACCCCTTGTCGGGTCTGGCCGGGGTCATAGTTTAGCGAGAAGAGATAGTTGGAAACGACCCCCGCATGGGTCGGGTACCGTTCGGCGGCCTTTTTTGCCTGCTCCAAACCTTCTGCAATGTCCCCGGAGACAAAGAGAAGATAGCTAAGATGAGTCGCGGCCTCGGCAGATTCACCCAGATTGCGTATGGCCCCCCTCTGGGCATCAAGCGCCTTCGTCCACTGCCGCGTAAATCGATAGAGAAAGGGCAGCCGTTGCCACGCCTCTCTGTCTCCCCAGGTATTGACCAGTTGCTCGCATAACGGAAGGGCTCGCTCATAGTGACCAAGCCCAAACAGCCGTTGGGCCTCATGAACCAGGTCGGGCGGAGACTGTGGTCGGGCCGCGAAGGGATCGAGGGCGGGCGGACCCGCGACGATAATCGGTTCAGACGCAGGGCTCATCCCAAGTCTTATCGGTCGTATCGCAAGGCCGGGGTCAGTTTTTCGGCGTGGATTCGGTTGGACGCTCCGGAAAACGGAGGATGGCAGCGGCGAGGTTCCGTGATAGACTCTCATCTGTGGGGCAAGGTCCCAAAAAGAAAGGGCTCTCAATGCAAGCGACACCGTTCTCGTTCTGGCGAAACAGATGGGAGGAGACCCGGCGATCCTGTTGGGGCGGCTCGGCGATCGATATCCTCAGCGCCTTGGTCGGCGTCGGTCTATTGGCCTGGGCCGGCTGGTGGATTTTCAAGACCATGGGCCGGGCAGGACAGCAGTACGCCGAGGGGATGATCACGGCCCAGCACCGTTCCACCGAGGTGGTGTGTCAGATCAACATGCGCTCGATCTGGCAGGGGCTACAGATGGCCGCCACCAGTGAGGGCACCTATCCGGAATCTAAGAGCGACCTCATCCGTTGGTGCGGAGATCCGCGCCTATTTCACTGCCCGGACCCCAATGGAGGCGAATATCGCTACCTACCTGCCCAACGCGTTGATGGCAGCCGGGTCGTCGTCTTGCTCTATGAACCGAATGCCGTGCATGACGGCCGGCGCTGCGTGCTGCTGAGCAATGGGCAGATAGGCCTGCTGACGGGTGATGAGTTCAAGAGAGCGCTTCCAACGCAACCGAGGGGCCGCCGCTAGGCTTTGTCGGAAAACTCCGTCGTCGGCCCGAGAGCGAGCCATTTTTTCGCCTGGCGAGGACGGCGAAGCAGGCGATGTTTGTTCTATCGTCGATGCAGCCGGATGCGGCCAGGCGGACAACTGCGGCTGCCTTGATCCGACAGCAGCGGATAAAACGATTCAAGAAAAAGGGCCGCTCGATGCCAGATCGAGTTTTCCGACACAGCCCAGCACGCACCCGATGCCAGCAGAGGCTAGAGCATGAGTCTGCGGCTCGTCAGCAATTCAGACCCAAATTCCTGGAAAAAGCTGGATTGGGGAAAGCCGGGGCTTTCTAGCTTGACAGGGACAAGGAAAATCACGATATAGGGAGTTATATTACGGGACTTTCAGGAGTTCACTATGAAGCATATCGTCATTTACAGCCTGTTGGGATGCGTCGCCATTCAGGTCACCTTGTGGGGTACGGAGAAACAAGACACCCTCTCTCCTGAAGAGACGCTAAGACTAAGGCTGGACGCCGCCGTGGCGGTGCTCCGGGACGATCGTCTTGACCTTGAGACAAAGAGCGAAAAGATCACTGAACTCATCACCCCCCTCTTTGACTTTCCGTTAATGGGAAAGCTCGCACTGGGAAGGGAACACTGGCAGAGCTTAAGCGCAGAGCAGCGCACCGACTTTACTGCATTGTTTACTGTCCACTTAAAAAACGCCTATCGGAAGAAACTGATGCTCTACACGGACGAACAAATCGTCTACAAGTCGGTGCTAAACAGAAGTGCCACCCGGGCAGAGGTCCTGACGGAGCTGGTGTCCGAAGAGAATCAAATCGATGTGTCGTATAAACTTCGCAAGATTGAAGGCAAGTGGAAGGTCTACGATGTGACGGTACAGGGCGTGAGTTTGCGCAAGAGCTACGAGGCGCAGTTCCATGAGATCCTCAGCAAGGGCACGCCAGCCGATCTTCTTGCTGCTCTAAGAAACCAGGAAGAAGAAACAGAGTGAGGATGGCTCTCACCGGGTGAGCCCACGTGTCGACTACCGTGCGGACCGTTTGAAAAACCATGAGTTCCAGCCCCCCTCCCTCACGCCTCTGGCAGCTTTTTGACACCCTCTTGCTCCCCAATCCACGCCCCATGCTCTTACTTGCCCTGCTGTTCATCATTGTCATCGGCTATGGGGCAAAAGACTTCCGCCTGGATGCGTCCGCCGAAACACTCATATTGGAAAATGACGAGGACCTGAAGTATGCTCGTCTCATTGCCTCCCGCTATGGGACGCGAGACACTCTGGTTCTGACCTACACCCCCCAGGGCGATCTCCTGGGTCCCGAGAGTCTGGCCCATCTGGCCCAACTGCGGCGCGAGATCATGAAGGAGGTGCCGCGAGTGTCCTCGGTGCAAACCCTCCTGAATGTGCCTCTGGTCGAGAGTCCGCCGGTCTCGTTGAAGGCCCTGTCCACCGACATTCAAACGTTGGAATCCCCCCGCGTAGATGTCAACCTGGCACGGATCGAGTTACAGAATAGCCCCCTGTATCAAAATCTCCTCATCAGTCCGGACTTCAAAACAACGGCGATTCTCATCGTCTTCAAGGAAAACCGGGCGTACCGTGACAAGCTGAGGCTACGGACCATCCTGCGGGAATTGAAGCGGGCAGGCGTTTTGTCCGCAGACGAACAGCGAGAACTCAACGAAACCGTCAAGGTCATACAGGCGCAGAGAGATCGCTTTCGTGTCGAACGTCATGCAGACATCAAGGCCATTCGTGGCCTCATGGTGCCCTATCGCCAAGACGCGGACCTTTTTCTGGGTGGCGTGAGCATGATCGCGGATGACATGATTACCTTCGTGCGTAGAGATCTCCGGACCTTCGGCATTGGGATCGTCTGCTTTCTGATCGGCGCCCTGGGTCTCATTTTCAGATTGAAGCGCTGGGTCCTGCTGCCTCTGTGCTGCTGCCTGGTTTCGGCCATCTGCATGGTGGGTCTATTGGGCTGGTTCGGCTGGGAAGTCACCGTCATCTCTTCCAACTTCATTTCGCTGCAACTGATCATGACCATGGCCATCGCAATTCACCTGATCGTGTACTATCGTGAACTGCAGATCGAACATCCCGCGTGGCAACCCGATCGACTGGTCTCGGAGACCCTCCGCCACAAGCTTCGGCCCTGCGTCTACGCGACGCTCACCACCATCGCCGGTTTCGGGTCCCTCGTTTTCTGCGACATCTTGCCGGTGATCACCTTTGGCTGGATGATGATCGCCGGGCTCGTGGTGTCTCTGATCGTGACATTCTGGCTCTTTCCGGCTATCCTCATGATGATGCCCAAGCCCGCTCGGCCGCCTCAGACCACCCATTGGTTTCCCATCACAGACGCTCTGGCCAAAATAACGGCGAAACGAGGCATAGCCATCCTGATCCTCTCCACTCTCGCGCTGTTCATCAGCGCGTTGGGGATTGCCAGGCTACGGGTCGAAAACAGTTTCATTGACTACTTCAAGAAGACGACCGAGATTTACCAGGGCATGAGGGTCATCGACCAATCCCTCGGCGGCACGACGCCGCTGGAAGTGACTGTCGATCTTGCCGCGTCGCCACTGCCCTCTCCAAGCGACACCCCTCTCGTCGCTGACATCGAGGAGGACGGACCGGATGAATTCGACGAATTCGCGGAGTTCGCTGACCTTGAGGAGGAGGAAGTCGACAAGGCGACCTATTGGTTCACGCCGGAGAAGATGAAACGGGTCAAAGAGATCCACGCCTATCTGGATAGCCTGCCCGAAACCGGCAAGGTCCTGTCGCTGGCCACCACCTTACACATCTTGGAGTCACTCAACCAGGGCGAGACCTTGGACACCTTCGATATGGCCCTGCTCATCAAGGAGGCCCCGGAGAGCCTCAAGGACATGCTGATCCGGCCCTACGTGTCAATTAAAGACGACCAGGTGCGCTTCTCCATTCGCATCCGTGATTCCGACAAAAACCTCCGGCGTAATGCGCTGCTGAAAAAGATAAAGGCCGACCTCACCGACCAATTGGGCCTGCCCGCGGATCGCATCCGTCTCACCGGCATGCTGGTGCTCTACAACAACATGCTGCAGAGTCTCTTTCGCTCGCAGGTGTTAACGCTAGGCATGACCGTCGTGGCGCTCATGGTGATGTTCTTGATCCTGTTTCGGTCCCTCAAGATCGCTCTGGTTGCCATAGGCCCCAACCTGCTTTCCGTGGCCATGGTGCTCGGTGTTATGGGGTGGTTGGACATCCCGCTAGACATGATGACCATCACGATCGCCGCTATCAGCGTTGGCATTGCCGTCGACGACACCATTCACTATATCCATCGCTTTAAGGAGGAGTTCGCCAAGGACCGAAACTACATTAATGCCATGCACCGATGCCACAGTAGTATTGGGCATGCCATGTATTATACGTCCGTGACCATCATGATTGGGTTTTCGATCTTGACGCTGTCCAACTTCATACCAAGCATCTATTTCGGCCTGCTCACGGGACTGGCGATGTTCATTGCCCTGATTGCGGCCCTGACGCTGCTACCACAACTACTCATCATGACCCAGCCCTTCGGTCCGGGACAAACGCGGGAGGATGCATGATTAGGCTCTGTCGAAGTGTGTCGCTGCTGCTGATCTTGGTATCCCTGTGCGGATGGGCCCATCCAAGTGCAGCTCAGGATGCAGACGATGACTTCGACATGTTCGAGGAGGAGTTCCTCGATGAGCGCGTGACCATCTCGGATCCGCTGCAGGGCCTGAACAGGGTCATGTTTAAGCTCAACGACAAGGTCTATTTCTCAATCATTAAGCCGCTTGCCCGGGGATACAAGAGGGTGACGCCCAGGGCCGCGAGGATCAGCATGCGGAATTTCTTTCACAATCTGGCCGCGCCCGGGCGCTTTGCCAACTGCGTGCTGCAGGGTAAGGGCAAGGGCGCCCATAGGGAACTCAAACGTTTCCTGGTCAATTCCACGGTCGGCATCTTGGGCTTCGCCGATCCCGCCAAGGAAGACATGGGCCTCGAAGCGACGAGGGAGGACCTCGGACAGACGCTCGCCACCTACGGGTTCGGCAACGGCTTCTACATCGTTTGGCCCTTCTTTGGGCCCTCCACCCTGCGCGACTCCCTCGGCCGGGCCGGGGACATCTGGGTCAATCCACTGGTCTACGTCAACAGCACGGATGCCTACCTGGTGCTGGCCTTGGCCAAATCGGCCAACGAGTACTCCTTCCGCCTGGGGGATTACGAAGCGCTAAAGATGGACACCCTGGACCCCTATGTCGTCATGCGGAACGCCTACCTCCAGTATCGCAACCAGCAAATCAGTGAATAGGGTGCACAAAGCCTTATTCGACGCGTATCGACTCTTCCATGATGACGTCATACGCGTAACCATAGCCAAAATCCTTATTGAGTGCGATCTTACCGGTAAAGGTGACCGTCTCTCCGACCGTGGCCTGGTCGCTCGTCGTCAGCGTTAAATCGTAGGGGCCGGACGCGCTCTTGCTGCCATCCTGCAGGTGGATCCAGTTCTTGTTCATGATGGCGCGGTTGACCTTCGTCACCTGGCCCCGGATGGTCACGGATCGACCGGCATAGGCCTGGAGATTCGTGAACAATGTTTCCAGCGATATACCACCGCCCGCAGGCTCAATGGAGACGTCCACGGCCTCAACCTTCGGCCTTCCATGCGGTGTAGGCGCCGATCCGAAGGGAAGATCCTGGATAGACCCCGACGTGCTGACGCTGGAGACGAATGAGATCGTCTCGAAGGTTCTTTCGAGATCCTTGCTGGGGAAGTCCTTCATCTCGAGTCCACCGGCGAAGGAAACCGTCTGGCCCACCTTCATCTCCGATTTAGGGATGGCGATCCAGAATGCTTCACTACCCTCCTTGATTCGCAAATAGGTGTAGGAAGTGGCCTGCAGGACCTCTTCGATGACACCGGTGTGTCGAGCGGTCTGAGGTTGCCTGTGAGGCCCCTGCTCAGCGTGCGCATGACCTCCATGAGAGTCGTGTGTGTGAGACGCACTCTCCTTGTCATCCTGACAGGAAACCAATACCAAAAGAGATGCTACGGAGATGAGCAGCAGCCGCCGGTTCATATTCTGTCCCCTGCACTGATGTCCAAGTTATTGCGTGGTTCTTTAAAAAGGCTGCTATCGCAGCCAGGATTGTACTACGGAAGCCGCTGTTTTCTTGCCGGTCCCATATATACCTGATCGACCGCCAAGGAGCAAGGGTGTGAGAGCACCGCTGAGACTCATCCTCCCAGAAGACGTCAGATCAGATGAAGCAACATGGCGAAGATAGACAGCACTAGACAGTAGGCGGCGAAGGGTTTGAAGCAGGCCTTTCTAGAGGCCGAAATCAGCAATCGCAGGGAGGGTATTCCGACTGCAAATGCCATCAACGCTCCCAGCAAGATAAGTGGGAATGCCATGGTCCCAGTCTGAAACTCCTGATAAACCCCCATGAACTCCACCGCGCCGGCCACGAGGATCAGGATGGCGCCCAGCAACATGCTGTATTCCACGGCCCAGCGTCGGTGTAGGCCACAGATCAAAATCGCCGTACAGATGGTGGCGCCACTCCGCGACACACCGGGCAACACGGCCAAGAATTGGGCGAGTCCGACCAGACAGGCGCCCCTCAGACCGAACTGCCGCAGCCGGGTCCTGGTCTTGGTGTGGGAATCCGTCAGGCTCAGGCCGACAGCGGTCAGCGTCCACATCGCCGCCAGGATCGGAAGACTACCCCTGGCCTGCACGAAGGCGTCTTTGATCAGGAAGGCGGGGACACCTGTCACGAGTGTTGCCACGAGCGTCAATACCAGTAGACGGACGCTGACGTTCCTGCGATAGAGCGTGACGGGATTCTTTGAACGTCGCAGCCCCTCCCATATGGCTCCAATGAACGTGACAAAGCTGCTTCGAAAAACAACCGCGATGGCGGCCACGGTTCCCACATGGACCGCCAGATCAAACAACACGAGTTCTGGGTCCTCTGGCGAAAGGCCCATGAATGTCTCCAACAACACCAAGTGACCCGATGAGGAAACAGGCAAGAACTCAGTGACACCCTGGATGGCCCCCAGGACGAGGACGCCAGGCACATTCAAGACGCCGCTATCACCGAGCAGGCCCTCCCTGCTGTGTTCGATGAGCCAGAGGAACAGGGTCAGCGAGAGCCCGGCATAGACACCCAACAGTAGGTCATCGGCCAGGATGCCCCACCCGTCCCGCAGTCGTTCCAAACGCTTTCCCGGCCACACCTTAAAGACATCAAAGATGCGAAACAGAAAGAAACCAGCCCCACCCGCAATGACCATTTGGCTCGCGGACAGTCGAACCGCGGATAGCATCAACAACACCAAAAAGCAGAGCGCCTGTCCCGCGACCTCATCCATCACCACTTCGCCGGGATCCTTTTTCCCCGTACGGGCAATGGCGCTGGGAGACCAAGCCACACAGGTGACAGAACCCAAGACCACCAAAATCGCCATGGCAATCTGCAAGGAAATCGGCGAGCACCCGATGCCACCCATGAGGGCGAACAGCAGCGCGGGTGGCAAAGACCCCCAGGTACCCGGAGCAATGGGCAACCATCCCAGGCCAAAACAAGATGTGATCAGTCCTTTCACTGGCACCGCACCCTACTCAAAAGGGGTTCAAGGTTCAAGATTGAAGGATGAAGGCAGTTCCGCTGGCCAAGTCTATAGCGATTCGAATCGTTTCAGACAGAAACGATCGGTCATGCCGGCGATGTAATCGGCCACCGCTCGCTGCAGGCCATGTTGAGGGATAAAGCCCTGGAAATATCCCGGCATCAATGCGGGGTCGCCACACATCGCATCAAACAGCGTGCCCAGCCATTCATGCACTCTGTCCGCCGTTTCCCGGAGAGAGGGGTGCAGATAGAAGTGCTTCATCAGAAACGCCTCCAGCTTCCGCAGTGCCTGGTGACTCGGAGGTGAGAGTCGAATGAGCGATTCGGTCATCTTCAGCACATCCTCGACACGCTCCACGCCGGCGCCAGCGATGGTTTCGCGACTGGTTTGGATGCAGTCACTCACGAGACGGTCAAGCATCGCCTTGGACGTTCGTGTCCGTCGGAGGGTCCTGTCCACCAGGTGCTGTGCGCCCACGGCATGCTCCGCTTCCGTGAAGATTGAGACGTCTTCAAGCTGGTCGGCGTCAATGAGCCGAGCCTTCTGACCATCCTCCAAATCGTGACAGTTGTAGGCAATACGGTCGGCCAAATCGGCGACTTGGCCCTCCAGCGAGCAATTGGCGGCGTCAAAGGCCCCGGACGCCGGATGATCGTAGGTGCTGCGGTGCTTGGCCAGGGCCAGACGCGTCTCGTACATCAGATTGAGTCCCATAAAATCCGGGTAGGGGTGCTCCAGCAGGGTGACGATGCGCACCGTCTGCTTGTTGTGTTCATAGCCGCCATGGCCGTCCAGCAAGGTGTTGAGTACTTTTTCCCCGCTATGTCCGAAGGGCGGGTGTCCGAGGTCGTGGGCCAGGCAGATCGCTTCGGTCAGGGGCTCATTGAGTCCCAAAGCCCGCGCGATCGTTCGTCCGATCTGAGCCACTTCGATGCTGTGTGTCAGACGGGTGCGATAGTGGTCATCGAGTCCGGTGGTAAAGACCTGAGTCTTTCCCTCCAGGCGACGGAATGCGGCGCAATGAATGATACGATCCCGATCTCGTTCGAAGGCGGTACGATAGGGATGATCTTCTTCTAAGAACTCCCGACCCCGACTGCTCTGCTCTTGCACTGCCAGTGACATCAAGCGCAATTCCTTAGCTCCGCACCTTCAAGTCCGGTAGGCCCAATTCCTGCGAGGTCTTTCTCAAGAGAGCCAGCAACTCTGCCATGCTCTGACTGATGACATCCGTCCCAGCACAGACGCTCATGAAATTCGTGTCACCCCGCCACCTGGGCACGAGGTGGGTGTGTAAATGGCCGGGCAGACCGGCGCCGCCGATGCGCCCCAGATTGATGCCGACGTTGTATCCATGCGGCTGCATACAGGCCCGCAAACAGGTCTTGACATTGTCCACCAGCCTCATCATCTCCAGCAACTCGACGTCAGACAGATCGGATAGGTCCTCGACGTGTCGCTTGGGCGCCACCAGCATGTGGCCGTTGTTGTAGGGATAGCGGTTTAAGACCGCCAGACAGTGGTCCGTGCGCCACAGCACGTGATTCTCCTCATCGGCCTCGGGATGGGCCAGGTAATGACAAAAGAAACAGTCTTTGTTTTCCTTGTCGAGGCCGATGATGTAGCCGATCCGCCAAGGGGCCCAGAGGGTCTTATTTTCCAAGAGGCAGGTCTCCTCCCTATCGAACGGGTTTCATCGTCATCATCTGACCTATCGCTCATAGGCAAAACGCTGCCTGGCAATCAAGTGTACGCTGGCAGGCGAAGGATCTGCTGGGTCGGCCTGGGGATCGACACCGGCCCAGCGCATCTCGAGGGACTCTGAATAGTGATCGAGGAGGCCCGTCTCGGTGTTGATGGTCATTCTACCGGTAAATTCATACTCGTCTGCAAAAACGTCTGCGAACGGTCCAGGATGCGCCCCCTCATGATCCCGCTGGGCGCTGCGGGTCGAGGGCACGGCAGACATCTCGACCAGCGCCATGGACGACCCGGACTCGCTCCGGATCCCTCTGTAGGTGTACACTTTGTCGAAGGTCCTGCTCCCCATCTGTCCGAAGCCGTAATGCTGGGTCTCTATCCATTCTTGCCCCGGGACCGGCCGAGGATCATTGTTAGACGCCATGGCCTTGACCGTATGCCTCTCGGTGATGGCCGGATCGCTGAGAAGCTGCCGCGCGAGATCGAAGTCCGGCTTGTTGGGGTCAAGTCCGGCCCTGGCCCTGCCGCTATCTATCACGCGGCGTACACCTCCGGCAGGTGTCTTAAGAATGGTGTAGGTCTTGCCCAGAAGATCCGCCAGGGCCGAGACCTCCTGTCCCTCCCGGGCGCTGTCATAGTCCACATTCACCTGTCCGGGCATTACTCTGTAGCTCAAGGCGTCGATGGTAATATCCACGGTGGCACGGCCCAGATCGTCGATCGCGCGGACGTTCTCCGTCAACACCATCCGGATGACCCGCCCCGAGGTGCCGCTCCTCAAAGCAGCCCTGTCCTCGTCGGATACTCCCCGCCACTCGACGAAACGCGTATTCTCCCAAAAATAGGCATAAGTGGCCATCTGACCAATCTCGAATCGAAGCCGCAGATGACCGATGTCGACGGCCTGAGCCGCTTCATGGCTAAGCTCACGCCCGGGGTCTTGGTCCTCTATGTCGTCCAAGTGCGCCCGTGACTCGACCGCACCTTCGGTGCTAGCACGGGGAGCATCCACGCGTGCACATCCCCACTGCAGTGCGACCACCAGCACGACCACTGTCCACTCGACACTACCCAGACTTCGCATGCTCATGACTGGTTCTCCCTACACAGGGAAGGCTCTCAACACGACCCCAGTGGTCCAAAAGCGAGGCGCAATTATACTCAGGGCCGCCGCACAGACAACCGTTTTCCGCCCGGGAAGGCTTTATCAGAAAACTCCGTCTTCGACCCGGAGGCTCAGGCCCGAGGGGAAGCCAGACCGAGTTTTCTGACGCAGCCCAGAGCTCACAAAGCCACACTCCGGGGAAGACGAAATCATGGTACCAGCTTTTTTGCTTTATCCGGCCGGCTTCGATCGCTAGACTGACACAACATGCGACACGGGTAGAACATGCAGAATGACCCATTGGAACAGGAACGACGATATACAGGAAGCACCAAACTGGACACCGACAAGAAGACACCGTGGTATGGGGCAGGACTCCACTTCAAGTGTACCTGCTGTGGAAACTGCTGTTCGGGACCCGGGGAGGGCGTGATCTGGATCACCAAACCTGAAATCGAGTTTCTGGCTGAGTTCCTGCAACTCAGCGTCGAAGAGGTCCATGAGAAATACCTGCGCCCCGAAGGCGCTCGCACCTCCATCGACGAGCACCCTCTCACCAAAGACTGCATTTTCTTGAAGCGGGTGGGGGGTCAGCGACAGTGCACAATCTATCCCGTCAGGCCCAACCAATGCCGAACCTGGCCCTTCTGGGCCAGCAATCTGGCCAGTCCCCGGGCCTGGAATGAAAACACGCAAGACTGTCCCGGCGTCAACCGTGGCCCCGTCCACACCCAAGCCGATATCGAAGAACAGAAAAAGCAAACCCGCTGGTGGACCGATGAAAAGACCTAGGCTCTTTCTGAAAACTCCATCGTCTGCCCGAGAGCGAGCAGTTTTTTCGCATGGCGAAGACGGCGAAGCAGGCGATGTTGGTTGCATCGTCGATGCAGCCGGATGCAGCCAGGCGGAAAAAGAGCCGCTCGAAGCCAGATCGAGTTTTCAGACAGACCCTGACGCCCTCATCGCCAGAGTCGCTGAACTCTATGCCTGGATAGACACCGAACTTGAAACCGATCCAAACTTGGCCGGCAAATGCCAGGGTTGTGGCCAATGCTGCAACTTTGAGGCCTATGATCACCGGCTGTTTGTCACCACCCCGGAACTACTGTACTTTCAACACCGGTTGAACACGCGTCCTGTCCGCACCATGACCGGCGGCACCTGTCCCTATCAAGAGCAAAACCGCTGCACCATCCACACCTTCCGCTTCGCCGGTTGCCGCATCTTCTGCAGTCATGGCTGCGAAGAATTCCAGGGGGCGCTAACCGAACGCGTCCTGACCCGGTTGAAGGCCCTGTGTGTGGAGTTTGAGCTGCCCTATCGCTACATGGACCTAAAGGCGGCTTTGAAGATGCTGGAAGAGAAAGAATGGGTCCAGTCAATCGCTCATTGATGCGGACGGATCTCTGCCTGCCAACATTCTTCCTCCACGGAGGATGACCCGCGTCCATGGCGAATGCCTGTTGAAAAAGTACTCAGCCTTGGCCGGGCGTACGCCCGTCGAGTCACTCATCGCTCATCTCGACCTCAACACAAAAAAAGGGAACTGATCGACTTCAGTTCCCTCATCCATTTTGTCACCAAGACGGGCTATTTTTTAAGGATCTCCAGCAGCTCGACTTCGAAGATCAAGGCAGAGTTGGGCGGGATACTCGGCCGGCCGGGTTCTCCATAGGCAAGCTCCGGGGGAATGAACAGTTTCCACTTGGCGCCGGTCTCCATGAGCTGCAGGGCCTCTATCCAACCCTTGATGACCCCATTGACCGGAAATTCTGATGGCGTGCCTCGATTCACGGAACTGTCAAACACTTTACCGTCGATCAGCGTTCCATGATAATGAACGCGAACCCGATCCGTACTCTTGGGCTTCGGCCCCGATCCCGCCTTAAGCACCTGATACTGTAGACCACTGGCAGTCACCTTAACGCCCTCTTTCGCCTTGTTGGCCTCCAGGAAGGCCTTTGCGGCGGCACGATTCTTCAGACCCTTAGCTTGCTTGCCTGCCTGCTGTTTTTTCCTTTGGGCCTGCGAAAATGTCGCCATCGTCTTCTGAAAGTCCGCGCTAGAGAGCAAAGGCTCCTTTTTCTCCAATACATCCCTAATCGCTTGGAATAGCACCTCGACGTTGATATTAACACCCTGCGACATCAGGGAACGCCCGATCGACATACCAATCGCATAGCTGGTTTGGTCCTTCGCGTCTTGGAAGATCCCCGTCCCCGAGCCTGTCCCGGCCGCCGACAGAGAAATGGCGCTATCGGCCCCGTATAGTCCCGATCCGGTCAGCAGCAGGATCAAAATACCCAAACTCAATACCTTGTCTCTCATGGCTCATTCCTTAATAATAATTACCTGGCAGAACCTAAAGCATATCGACAGAATACCCTTCCAACTTAGAGTGCCTATCAAAATGAATCGTAGCACCGAAAACGAGCGTTTTGGGGTCTGGCAAGGAAGGCGAAGCAGGCTATCCGATGATAGTCGATGCAGCCTGACGCGGCCCAGACACAAAATGAGCCGTTTGAATGCAGAGTCATTTTGCGTAGGTGCTCTTAGCCACTGGCAGCCCAGGGGCGCAAAAGTATATCCCTCCGGCAGAGACCTGTCGAGGACGCCTCCAGAAACGCCCTCGATTTCCCATTTTTTGCCTGGTTCGCAAGAATGTGCATATGGGTAACAGTCCGTCTGATCTGTTTTCGTGCTCGTGCTCAGCGAAGCGGTACTCGTAATCGAAATCGAGAACGCCGAGAAGCCGATTACGATGACGAGCACGAGCACGAGTACGAATACGAATGGGATTCCTACGTCGAGTCGTGTAACCAAGAATTGAACCAGGCCCCTTTTTTTGCTGGAAAAGGCCCACACGCTCTGCTATGGTCGGCACTTGGCGCTCAAGGGTAAACAGTAATCTGGATATTCGCATCTTCCGGCCGGGTCCCATGCAAGCTAAGACCGTGAATCTGGTCAGGCGGGGAACCGAGCAGCCATAAGCGCACCCTTGGTTGTGCGTGGCAAACCCGGCCACCTTTTGTTCGTCTTAACGACTTAAAAAGGAGATCCCATCGATGGGAACACGACTCTATGTAGGCAACCTTTCCTATGACACCCTGGATGATGACCTGCGCACCCTGTTTGCAGAAAAAGGCAACGTCGTCAGTTGCGAGGTCATGATCGATCGCCAGACCGGGCGTTCCAAGGGCTTCGCCTTCGTGGAAATGGGCTCCCAGGATGATGCCAACAAGGCCATAGAGTCGTGTAACGGCAAATCGTTCCAGGGCCGGGAACTCAATGTCAATGAAGCCCGGGCCCGAACCGAGCGTCCCGCCCAACCCTTCTATGGCGGCGGCGGCGGGGGTGGCGGTGGAGGAGGATCGTTCGGCGGTGGGGGTTCGGCCGCCCGGCGACCCGTAAAATCCAAAGGCAGCCGGCGCAATGCCCGCAATCAAAAGCGAAGCCGCAAGAGCTTCTTCTAGGCTCTGTCTGAAACGCGTCCCCTCTTCTCAAACATTCCAGGGCGAACGGTAGTCACGCGTGAGCCAGACCACACTGCCGGTTCCATCTGTAAATCTGTTGCCCGCCGGGTCCCATTTAATCTTCTCGCCGTGGTAGTAGGTGAGATTCATGAGATGGCAACAGATCGCGGTGCGTCCGCCGACGATTTCACTCGTGATCGGTTTCTTGCGAGTTGCGACACTCTTGAGGAAGTCCTGAATGTGATGCTCACTCTTATAGAGATTGATCTTGGCATCGGCCAGGTATTGCTTCTTGACTTTATAGAGGGTTGAAGTCAGAGAGCCTCCGTCCTCGCGGCGTGTGAATTTTGCGACCTCTTTCCCGTTGAGCGCCAGGGAAAATCTGCCGCGATCCACCTGAACTTCGCCGTCACTACCGAAAAAATGGACGGCGAAGCCGTTTTTGTGCTCCACGGTGACGCCGTCGGCATAGACCATTGTCACCCCGCGTTTGGCAGAGGTACCCTCGGGCGCAGGGAGGATCTCAACCGGACCGCTCTCATCCATGCCTAGTCCCCATTGAGCTATATCCAGGTGATGGGCCCCAAAGTCCGTCACGCTGCCACCGCCAAATTCGCGGTACTTCCGCCAAGCCGGGAAGTGGGTGTGCAGGCCACGGGGACTGAGGATCGAGCTGTAGGCCCGCTTGCGAGCCGGGCCCAGCCAGAAATTCCAGTCGAGACCGGGCTCCATCTCTTCTGCAGGCAAATCACAGGGGCGACCCGGGTCACCGAAACTACAGTTCACGCTTTTGATCCTGCCGATGACACCGTTCTGCACCAACTCACAGGCGATGCGGAACTCCGTCATGGATCGCTGCATCGATCCGGTCTGCAAGACCCGGCCATTGGCTTTGACGGCATGGATGACTTCAATGGCTTCATGGATGTTGTGGGTGAGCGGTTTCTCGCAGTAGACATCCTTGCCGGACTCCAGGGCCGCGATGGTCTGGACGGCATGCCAATGGTCCGGAGTGGCAATGCAGACCGCATCAATGTCGTCACGGGCGATCAGCTCTCGGAAATCGGTGTACGTGGCACATTGATTGGAAGGCTTCTCCGCTTTACCCGTATAGTGTTTATTGACGATTCGGGCGGCGTTCTCCCGCCGATTGGTATCGACTTCGCAGACGGCCAGGACCTGTGTGTTCTGGCGCAGGAAATTCCTCAATAGCCCTCCATTCTGCTTACCCATCCCAATAAACCCCATGGTCAGGCGGTCATTCGGCTTTGTTGCCGCCGCCCAGACCTGGGAGGGAATGATATAGGGTACGGTCACTGCGGTCGCAGATCTGAGGAAGGATCGACGGGAGACTTTCATAGGGGGCCCTTTCCTGTTTGTTGTCTCAAGCTGTTAAATGACGAATCGCAGATTTGAGTTCATGAGCATTATACGCAAGGCTGCCTGACTCAGCTACGGAAAAACTCGGAGTGTGATGGGGTGGTCCGTCATGCCGCGGGCGGCCTTCACGAATCCCCGACGTGTACTTCCGACGAACTTGCTTCTCCCGGAAGAGCCTGGGCTCCAGCACCTATCCAAAAAATTCTCCACCATTTGCAAACTTTTGCTGGACATTCTTTTACAAATGTACGATATCGGAGTTGTACGCATGTAAAAGGAGATTCTTGATGACGAAAAAGGAAATTGCCGCCATGAGTCCGGCGGAAACTGAAATTCTGCGTATCGTCTGGGAATTGGGGGCTGCTACCGTGCTGGAGGTAGTGGACCAACTTCCCCCAGAACGACAGATCGCCTATGCCACCGTGCAAACTCTGCTTCGGCGCTTGGAGCACAAAGGCTATCTCAAGCACAAATCTCGAGGTAAGGCGCACGTATTCATGGCATCCGCCCGAAAGGAAGAGGTCATCTCTCGTACGGTGAAAGATTTCCTCAATCGGCTATTCGGCGGTGACCCCGTGCCCCTGGTGCAATACCTCGCCGAGCACGGTGAAATCACCAGGGAGGACATCGATGGACTTAAGAAGCTCATCGATAAACCGAAAGGCAAATAAAGTCAAAAAGTGCTGGAGGTAATGTCGCATGAGTTCGATTCTTGTCTATCGTCTGAGTGACTACCTGGTGCAGCAATCCTGGCAGATTGCCGTGTTGATCCTCCTGGTGGCATTGCTCAATCAGGCATTGCGAAATAAGAGCGCACACATTCGCTCTATGTTGTGGCTGATCGTACTGGCCAAGTGTCTGGTACCGCCGATGTTCTCGATACCGCTGGCGGTCTTGCCCACAAAAGCGGTCGAGCAGTTGGTCGTACAGGAGAGCGAGAGTTCATTTTCGGTCCTGGCCGATGAAGTACCAGCAGATCCACCAACAGAGGTATCCTCATCCATCGCACCGGCGCTGACGTGGGTGGATAGATTTCAGAGCTACGTTCAAGGACACTCGATGATCCTTCTCTGGGCGCTGGTGGTTGCGGCATTCTATGGGATTGTTTTGATACGAGCACTGCGCATAAGGTCACGGTTGTACCGCGATCGACAACTCGCTCCTCCTCAGCTCCAAGCCGAGCTAGAATCCATCAGCAAGCGGATGGGTCGATCGAAGTGTCCTCAAGCCTGGCTCATTGGCGATGTAGGCCAGCCCTTCGTCTGGGGTTGGTGCAAGGGGACCGTCTACTTGCCCCAGGATTTTTTCGAGCTGAATTCTGCCGAGTTCCGCCAGGCCATCTTGGCACACGAATTGAGTCACATGCATCGGCTGGATCCAGGTGTCAACCTCATTCAACTCATTGCACAAGGGCTCTTTTGGTTTCATCCCCTGGTATGGTGGGCCAACAGTCAACTGCGCCAGGAGCGAGAAAAGTGTTGCGATGAGAGGGTCCTGGCTCACTTAGGGATCGCCACAAGGGATTACTGCCAGGCCCTCATAGACACCCTAGCCAGGGCGTCTCGGGTAACGGCCCCGCTAGGATCATTGGCGATCAGCGGGCCGGTCAAGCACGTGGAGAGTCGCATCCAGACGATGATGAACGCAAAACGTCGATTTGCCAAGGGGCCCAAGCGATTGGCGACCATTACGACTGCCGTGTTAGCGCTCTTCGTGGTTCCCATGACCTTTGCGCTCACTGAGAAACCGATCGAGGAGAATCAATCGGAATCCACGCCGATTGGATTTGACCGAGATAGAATTTTATCGGCTGAGAATATGAAACGGCTTGGACCCATCATATGGGAACTCGTGGATGGCCAGGACCAAGTGCTGGTGCATATTGAACAGCTAAGGGAGCATTGCCCGGAAGATCTTTTTCGCTGGGCCCGGGAGAGTGTCCGCCTCAATCGGGAATTGCTTCGCAAGCCAATTCTAGGATCGGTATTGGATCCGATCCCCGTTGTGGCCTACGATCATGACCTGATGAAGCAAGGCAGAGGCACGAATGCGCTCTATTTGGATCTCCATGTG
>JADFMM010000076.1 GCA_022563885.1 Planctomycetota bacterium
CCTCTTCCACGTACGTACTCCGTATCAGTTCGCGGGACTCCACATCTGACGAATACTCGATCTCGTTCTCCAACAACGATGGCGCGAACGGCGGCCATGTCTGCGGCGCTTTTACCATAACCGCTGACGGCAGCGTGAGTGTGAGCAGTTCCTATGCGAACTCGGGCGTGACCACGGCCGGTTTGAACATCAAGACGGTGGACGCGGCCACCAGCGCCCTGCTGCGGCTGGCGACGGCCATCGACACCAAGGACACGGCCCGTGCCGCCTTCGGCTACAAGATGAACCGTCTGGAGAGCACCGTGAGTATTCTCGATATTCAAGTTGAGAACCTCATGACAGCAGAATCTCGAATCTCCGATGTGGACGTGGCAACGGAAATGGCCAACCTGACCAGTACTCAGGTCCTCTCCCAAGCGGGTGTCGCCATGTTGGCTCAGGCCAACGCGATGCCCCAGATGGCATTGACACTGTTGAGGTAATAGGCATAGGCCGGCAGACGCTGGGAGGGATCCTCGCCGAGGACCATCAACGATCGCAATGGGGAGGTGACGCCGAGATGGCTCATCGCCCCCTTATTGGACCCGCTGGATGATGGGCGGTTCGCACGCTGCAGTAAACCTCAAGGGAGTATCACCATGAACGGACTTGACGTATATCAGAACACGGCTGTGACCACCCAGAGCAAGGGACGCCTGGTGGTTATGCTCTACGAGGGGGCCATCAAATTCCTGAAACTTGGGCTCAGGGAGATGGATGCCAAGAATTTTGAGGCCAAGGGCAACTATCTCTCAAAGGCGCAGGACATCATATTTGAACTCAATGCGGTACTGGACATGGACGCGGGGGGTGAGATTTCCGCCAATCTGCGCAAGCTCTACGTGTACATGAATCGTCGCCTGAACGAGGCGAATACGCAGGTTGATGGGGACACCGTCCGGGAGGTCATCTCTCTATTGGAAGAGTTGAATTCGAGTTGGAAGGCGATCGCCAAATAGGCGCCGGCGGCATTGTCGCTGGCCCCGAGGTCTCCGGCCTCGGGTGCTGGTAAGTTTCGTAACGTGTCACAGGGACGACAGCCGATAATCGCTTGGAGTGCCTTCGATAAAATCCAAGCAGTCCCATTGCGTCAAGGAGGAATACAGATGGAGTCGGATCAGCACGCCAACCTGGTCTGGTTTCCCGGCACGCACACTGTCTCTGACTCCGGATACTTGACCGGCCTGCGCATCGTGCAGGGGTGTATGGAGTTGCGTCAACGATTTCTGGCCAGCCCCATGTTGGACCCCAAACGCTATACACAGGACCTTTCCGACGCCTTGAACACGATTCACCGGCTTTGGAGGGGGCAGAGTGACTCGGGACCGATCGACATAAACTCGACGGCCTGTGAGCCCAAGGTGCAAGAGATCACGACGCACTGATCGCCATAGAGACCCACCATGACCACACTGTCTCCGGATTCACCACGCCACGCGAGCTTGCCACCCGGCCGACTGCAGACCTTGCTCAGCTATGACGAGGAGGGGCTGGGAATCCGCGTCGAAGCCGGCAGAGTGCCGGACTTTCTGCTCGAAGCGAATCGGCGTCTCCGGGAGGGACGCATCGAAGAGGCGGGCCGGCTTCTGGACCCGGCCCACCTGGCCTCGGTTGAAGCGCTCTGCCGGGAGGATCCTGCCCACACCGATGTCATGTACATCCTGGCCCGCCTGTTGATGGAGATCGGCAGGATACAGGAGGCGGAACGCTGGTATCTCCAGATCCTTGACCGCGATGCCCATGCCTTCGTCTATCGCGATTTGGCCCAAATCTGTTCCCTGCACCCGCAGCGCGTCAGCGAAATGACTCGCTACTATGAAAAGTCCCTCGAGGCGGATCCGACCGACGCGATTGCGATGGGGTCCCTGGGCCGGGGGCTCATGCTCTGCGGCCGACCGGAGGAAGGGCTGGCGTGGTTCGAACAGGCCCACCGGGCGGCCCCCGAGATACCGGGGATCCATGAAATGTACCTCTGGAACATGCACTACCAGCCGGGTGTCGAGCGTTCCTTTTTCTTTCGTGAGTATGCCGAGTGGGGCCGGCGTCATGCGCCGATCCAATCGAGTCGCACGGTTCATCACAATACGCCCGAAGCCGATCGCTGTCTGAGGATTGGCTTCATTTCTCCCGATTTTCGCAGACACTCCGTGGCCATCGCCTTTGAGCCCCTACTGGACGGCATGGACCGAAACGGCATGCGTCTGTACGGCTATGCCAGCGTGGCGGACCCCGACGAGGTGACAAACCGCTTTGCCGGAAAATTTGACCTGTTCCGCAATATTCATGCCCTGCACCACGAGAAGGTGGCGGACCAGATCGCAGCCGACGGTGTCGACATCCTCGTCGAACTGGCCGGTCATTGCTCGGGCCACTGTCTGGGCGTTTTGGCCTACAAACCCGCACCCGTTCAGGTCGACTACGGCGGCATCAGCACCTCGGGAATCGCCCAGATCGACTATCGTCTGACGGACGAGATCCTCGATCCGCCCGAGACACTGTCGTACTACACAGAGACCTCCCTATACCTCCCCGGCGGAGCGTTGTCGTTCGCCCCCCCGGAAAACAGTCCACCGGTGGTGGACCAGCCAGCCCTTCGCAATGGCTATGTGACCTTCGGATCTTTCAACATCAATCCCAAGATCAGTGGGGAGGTCCTGACCCTGTGGGCCAAGATTCTGCGGGCCACCCCCAACTCCCGCCTGGTTCTTAAGTTCCCCGCCGGCGACGACTCCACCGTTCGAGAGCATTACTATGGACTGTTCGAAGCAATGGGTGTCTCGAGAGATCGGCTGTTCATCTGGGGGCGGATGCCCTTCTGGGACTATCTGAGTTTCCTCAGCGGGGTCGACATCGCCCTCGATGCCTTTCCCTACAACGGCTGTATTACCACCTTGGAAGCGCTCTGGATGGGCGTTCCCATCGTGACGCTGACGGGCGACACCTGGGTGTCACGCGCGGGATTGAGTATCCTGAGCCGCTTGGGCTTGGAGGTCTTCGCCGCCGCGGACGCACAGGCCTATGTGGAGAAGGCCTGTGGTTTCGCCGGGCAGATCCCGGAGTTGCAGCAGATCCGGCGCGCCCTGAGAGAAATGATGCTTCACAGTCCTCTCTGCGATCCGGCCCGTCTGGCCCGCGAGGTCCAAACGGCGTTGCGGACGATGTGGCGCCGGTGGTGTGAGGGTCAACGGGTCAGTACCGAGGTCGCCCATGGTGCCTGAGGGGCTGCGCTTGGCCGACGAAATCCTTGTCTGTCACGAGGGGCAGATCGACCTCCGGCTCCCTAGCGGATTCTTGCCCGCCGGCTTGATGGAGGCCTTCCAGGCCGCCGAAGTGGGTGACAACACCCTGGCGCGGCAACACCTGGGTCAGGTGGAGACGGACCCGGCCCCGGACGACGTGGTCAGGTCCGCGGTGACGCATCTACTGCGGGCCATGACCCACCAGCGTCTGGGTGAACTGGCACTGGCCGAAGATCAGTACCAGCGGGCCACGCAGAGCCTGGCCCATCCGGCGATCCTCAATGAAGCCGCTCGTTTTTTCCAGGCAACGGGTCGTCTCGATCGCGCCATGGGCCTGCGTCGTCGGGCCCTGGCCTCGGATCCCGACAATGCCGTAGTGCGCGCCAATTTGGGCTCGGATCTGGTCCATCAGGGTCAGGCCGAGGAGGGGCTGGCCATGCTGGAAGCCGCGGTGGCCGCAGCCCCTCAGAACAGCGTCATTCGATCGATGTGGTTGGGGCACCTGCACTATGGGGAGGATCTGTCGCCCGGACGTTTCTATCGAGCCCACGTCCAATGGCGCCAGATGCACTCGGTAGACCAACCCCACCGCGACTACGCCCAGTCAAGGGATCCCGAGCGTCGGTTGCGTATCGGCTACGTGTCCCCCGATTTTTGTACGCACTCCGTGGCCTATTTCTTTGAACCCATCCTGGACGGGGTTCACTCCGACCAGGTGGAAAATATCCTGTACAGCAATGTAGCGCAGCCGGACGCCGTGACCCGGCGCATCGAGCAGAAATGCGATCGCTTTCGTTCGATTTACGGCGTCTCCGACGAACAGGCCGCCGAGGGGATTCGCGCGGACCGGATCGATATCCTCGTCGATCTGACCGGCCATTGGCGCGGCAACCGGCTCAGGCTCTTCACCTACAAACCCGCCCCCGTCCAGGTGACCTATCTGGGCTACCCCGATACCACGGGTTTGAACCAGATCGACTATCGTTTCACCGACCCTCTCACCGAAGACGTGGAGGCGCAGGCCTTTCATACCGAAGAACTCTGGCCTCTCGAGCGCGGATTTCTATGTTACCGGGCGCCGGCCTTCCTACCGCCAGTCACCCCTCTGCCTGCTCTGACCCAGGGGTACGTGACCTTTGGGTCTTTTAACAACAACTGTAAGTTGTCGACCCGGACCTTGGAGCTTTGGGCACAGATATTGCGGGGCAACGAGCAGTCCAGATTGATCATGAAGTTCCGTGGGGGTCACGAGCCTAGCGTGGTGGCCCACTACCGAGACCGTTTTGCGCGGCAGAAGGTGGACGCCAATCGCGTCAACATATTTGGCTGGAACGGAGAGATGGACCATTTGAGGTCTTATAATAACATCGATCTTGCCCTTGACACCTTCCCCTATGCGGGAACCACCACGACCTGCGAAGCCCTCTGCATGGGGGTCCCGGTGGTGACCTTGGCGGGCGAGTCTCATGTGTCGCGCGTGGGTTTCAGTATACTCAAGCGCCTGGGACTAGAGACTTTCGTGGCGCACAGTCTCGAGGAGTATGTGGCGAAGGCCCTGTCCTTTGCTCAGCAATTGGACGCCCTGTCTACCATTCGATCATCGCTGCGTCCGCTGCTCTTCGCCAGCACACTCTGCCAGCCTGACGCCTTTGCTCGCCAGTTGGAGGGGGCCTACCGTTCCATGTGGCGGCGGTGGTGTGCCCGGCAGGCGGGCTCCAATGCTTCTGATAGGCAGGGTTCCGAGGTGTCGCCGTGATCCTGGACTCCTTGACCGCAGCCCAGTGCGCAGAAGAGGCCGAGCGCTTGGCCGAGGACAAGGCCCGTCTGACTGAGACCGTCGCCCTGCGCTACCGCGCCTACCAGGGCGATCCGGACAACGTCGCCTATTGCAGCTATCTGGGGCGCGACCTGGCCCAATCGGGTCGGGTGGAAGAGGGCCTGGCCTTTCTAAAGAGGGCTTGTGAGCTGGCGCCGGACGATCGTTGGGTCTTGTCAAACTATCTCTGGTACCTGCACTACCTGCCCCATCTGTCTTCCAGTTTGGCGGCTCAGGGATATCGCGAATTGGCGCAGCGTTTCATGCCCGCGGACACTCCCTCCGTCGAACAGTCGGTCCGCCCCGACCCGGCAAAGCGGCTCCGTATCGCTTACCTATCGCCCGATTTTTACGGACACTCCACGGCCGGCACCTTCGAGCCGGTGTTGGATGGACACGATCGGGCCGTGGTTGAACTCTTCGGCTACGGAAATGTGGCTCACCCCGATGAGGTGACTCGACGCTTCCGACAGAAGTTTGACACCTATCGTTCCGTCCGCGGTCAGGAGCCTACGGCCGTGGCCCAACGCATTGCCGACGATCAGATTGACATCCTGGTGGCGCTGGGAGGACACTGTGCCGACAACTGCCTACAGGTCCTGGCCTACAGACCGGCCCCGATACAGGTGGACTATGGCGCCATCAATACCACCGGCCTGGTCCAGATCGACTACCGTCTGACCGATCTTACCTTGGACCCCGAAAGATGGCACGCCGACTATGTGGAAGAGTCGATCTGTCTGCCCGATGGGGCCACCTCCTACCGTCCACCGAGACACAGTCCCCTGGTCTCCGCCCTACCTGCCCGCGAGAATGGCTTCGTGACCTTTGGCTCCTTTAACAACAACATGAAGATCAATTCCTTCGTAATTTCGCTGTGGGCCCAGATTCTCAAGGCCTGCCCGGGCACACACCTGCTCCTGCGCTTCATGGCGGCAGACGACCCCCGGGTACGGGACTATTACGTCAAGCAGTTTGCCCAACAGGGAGTCTCCTCGGACCGGCTCACCTTCTACGGGTCTCTCTCCCATTTTCAGCTCTTGCAGGTGATGGAGCAGGTGGATATCGGTTTGGATGCCTACCCCTACAACGGCTGCATTACCACCCTGGAAAGCCTGTGGATGGGCGTGCCCATGGTGACCCTGTCGGGACCCTGGAACGTCTCGCGGATGGGGCGCAGTCTGCTGACGCGACTGGGACTGGAGATCTTTGCGGCAAGCGACGCCCAGGAGTACGTGGTCAAGGCCTGCGCCTTTGCCGGTCAGCTGGACGAACTGGCCGAGTTGCGGCCGAATCTCCGTCCTCTGATGGTCAAGAGTCCCCTGTGCGATCCCAAGAGGTTAGCCCGTCAATTGGAAGCGGCCTACCGGGAGATGTGGCACCGCTGGTGTCGAGGGCGGGGTGTGACAGTCGATTCCGTGCCCGTGTCATCGGAGTGTGCCGTTGAACCGGTGACAGAGCCTCAGACGAGTCCTTCGCCCTTGCCCTCAACCGGGCCACCGGAGCCCAAGGCGGATCCGCCGGCCGACACCGCGCCGGACCTTGCCACCTGCATCGCCCAGGCGGAACGCTGTTCCCGGGACATGGCCCGTCAAACGGAGACGATCGCCTGGGGAGAGAAGGCCCTGCGGCTCGACCCTGAAAATCGCGAGGTTCGCAAATGGATCGCCATTGCCCGCCTGTGGACCGGTCAGACCGAACGGGCGTTGCAGGACCTGGAGTCTCTGATTCTCGACCAGGCGCAACGCATTGCCCTCGAGCCGATGCTCTTGTGGTGGAAGCACTATCTGCCCCATCAACCCGCCGAATTGGCCGAGCGTTACCGTCGATGGGCGGCGCTGGCCTTCCCGGCCTCCCAGACGAGCAGACCGTTTGCCAATAGCCCCATCGTCGATCGGCGTCTGCGCATCGGCTATCTATCGGGGGATTTTCGCGCCCATTCCGTGGCCTACACCTTTCAGGCCGCCTTTGCCGCCCACGATCGGGCTCAGGTCGAAGTCTACGGCTATGGGAGCGTGAAGCGTCCCGACGCCGTGACCGAGGAGATCGCCCGGCACTGTGACGTCTATCACAGTGTCTATGCGCTGTCCGATAGCGAGTTGGAGCAGACAATCCGAAAGGATCGAATCGACCTGCTCGTGACCATGGGGGGACACACGGCCCACAATCGGTTGGCGGTCTGTGCTCGGCGACCCGCTCCCATCCTGGTGGACTATGGCAGCATCGACACGCTGGGGATATCCCAGATCGCCTATCGCCTAACCGATGCGATCCTCGATCCCGATACCCTGTCTGGTCACTACATGGAGCAGTGTATGCGACTGCCGGGCGGACTGGCCTGTTTTTCACCCCCTCTTGATGCCCCCTTGGTCGGCACTCTGCCGGCGGCCAGGCGTGGTTACTGCACCTTCGGGTCCTTCAACAACAATGCCAAGATGAGCCCCCAGATGATTACCCTGTGGGCCGAGATCTTGAAAGGCTGCCCCGAGAGCCGCTTGGTCCTGAAGTTTCAGGCCGGTCTCGACCCGGGGGCCAAATCCTTCTATCTCGCTCAATTTGATCGCCAAGGCGTGGCCTCTCAGCGCATCGACATCCACGGCCATTTTCCGTCGCAGTTTGACCACTTGAAACTCTATTCCCAGGTGGATATTGCGCTGGACACATTTCCCTACAACGGCTGCGTCACGACACTGCAGGGCCTGTGGATGGGTGTCCCTGTGGTTTCCCTGACGGGACAGACCTTCGTCTCCAAACTTGGGGCGACCTTGCTGAGCCGCTTGGGGCTCGAAGACTGGATGACGCAGGATTCGCAGGCCTATGTATCCAAGGCCCTTGCCCATGCCAAAGATACCGAGGGTTTGGCCGCGCTGAGGCGTACATTACGCCGGCGAATGATGCGCAGCGTCCTCTGCGACGCCACCCGCTTCGCGCGGGAATTGGAAAGCGCCTACCGACAGATGTGGCGGAGTTGGTGCCTGTCGGCGGGAACTTGATGACGTGTCTCTGTAGGGTCCACGTGACCGGAAACCTTGAATGGAACGATTAGTCGGTGACAGAGTTGAGGAGGCTGTGGATCGCGGGCCGATGACGGCGCATGAGCCGCGTCTGACCTCGCTGTTGGTGGGGACAGAGGGCGTGGAGATTTCGTTGGAGGCGAATGCGCTGCCTGCCGTGCTGCAAGAGGCCAATGCGCACCTTCGCGCCAATCGTCACGACCAGGCAAAGGCCTGTCTCGATTCGCCGGCCATGCAACCTGTGTTGCAGGCCATGGCGTCCGATTCCTCGCGCACGGACCTCCTGTATGTCACAGCCAAGCTCTATATGGAAACGGAACAGTTTCAAGAGGCGAGCGAATGGCTGCAGCGCATCACGACCGTCGAAGCGCATCCGATCGTGTTTGCGGACTTGGCTCGGTGTGTGGAGCAAGTGTCGGGCTGTCGCAGCGCCGCACTTGGCCATTGGCGGCGGGCCCATGAATTGGCCCCCGAAACCATGGCGTACCGAGAAGCCTATGCCCTCTGCCTGCGAGACGTGGGCCATGTGCAGGAGAGCGTGGAACTCTGCCAGGAGGGCCTACTCCTAACGGAGGACCGCTACACCTCGCTCCTTCAGCTCATTTGGGGCATGCACTATGTGCCGGATACGCGGCGGGCCGATCTTTTCCTTCGCGCGAAGCAGTGGGCCGCGACGGATCCTAACCGGCATGACCGGACGGCCGGCCATGCCAACGCTCCGTCACCGTCCCGCAAGCTGAACATCGGGATTATCTCCGGTGATTTCAAGAGCAACTCGCCTCTGAGCAACTTTGATGTAGCGCTCTCCTGTCTGGATCGGGACGCCTTCGAACTGGTCGCCTTCAGCAATGTCGATCACGAGGACCCTAGTACCGCGGACTACCGCGAACTGTTCGATCGCTTCGAAAACATTCGGGGTCTGATAGGTCACAAGGTGGCAGCGCGGGTGCGATCGCTGGGTATCGACATTCTCATCGCCTTTGGAGGACAGTGTCAAGACAACCGTCTCGATGTGATGGTGCTCAAGCCGGCCCCGGTTCAGGTCGACTGGGGCGGATTGTGCAGTCTGGGTTTGACCCAGATCGACTATCGCATCACCGATGCGGTGCTGGACCCGCCCGAGACGCAGCGCTATCACCAGGAGCGCCTGGTCTACATTCCCGGTGGCTATGTCGTCTACAAGCCCCCCGTGACCTCACCGCCGGTGACGCCGCTGCCGGCGCGGACCAATGGTTACGTGACCTTCGGGGCCTTCAACAACCACCTGAAGATGAATGCGGAGATCGTGGCGCTCTGGTCGCAGGTTCTCCTTAACACGCCCCATTCCCGCATGCTCATCAAGACGCCCTGTGCCCAGGACCCGGGCGTCCGTCAGACCCTGTTGGACCGCTTCGCGCGTCAGGGCGTGGAACCCCAACGCATCAGTGTGAGCGGACAGTGCTCCCACTATGAACACCTTCGGCAGCTTAGCCAGGTGGACCTGCTCTTGGATACCTACCCGTTCACCAGTTATCGAACAGCGCTGGAAGGTCTCTGGATGGGCGTGCCGACGGTTACCCTGGCGGGCGAGACCTATGTGTCCCGGATGGGCTTGGCGATACTGACGCAACTGGGGCTGGGGGCCTTCGTGGCCGAGACCCCTGAGACCTATGTGGGCAGGGCCTGCGCCTTCGCGGCCCAGTGGGACGAACTGGCCCAGCTCCGAGAGGGACTGCGTCCCTACCTGCTGGCCAGTTCCGTCTGCGACCCGACCCACTTTGCCAGGGGCTTTGAAGGTCTATTGAGGGACATGTGGCGAGATTGGTGTGCCGGGCGGGAGGACAAAGGATGAATACCCATCAGACGTTCCATGGAGAGACCGGCGCGGCAGAGGACTGGGCCCAGCGAATTCAGGTGGTCCGGGGACAGTTCGAGGTGTCCGTCCGACCGGGACTCCTGCCGGGTGAAGTGCTCCAGGCGAATGAGGCCGTCCGGCAGGGTAAGACGGAGGACGCCGCTGCGCTGCTGTCACAAGATCTCCTGAGCAAGCTTGAACGCGTCGTGGAGGGAGATCCCCCTGCCACCGACCTTTGCTTGATCCTGGCTCGCCTGCTCTTCGACTGTAAACTCTACGATCGGGCGGAGCCCTGGTACCGCCGCGTGCTCGAGCACTACGAACATGCCATTCTCTTTCACCATATGGCCCAGATTTGCGCCCGTGATCGGACGCGATGGACTGAGGCCGTGGCCTATGGACGCCGGGCCTGTGCCGCAGACCCCGAAAACATTGAGTTCATGTGTGACCTGGCCGGCAATCTGATGCGGAGCGGGCCGGTGGAGGAGGGGATGGCCCTCTTCCTCGAGGCCAGAGACCTGGCGCCCGACGATGTGACCGTCGGTGGCATGTGTCTGTGGAATCAGCATTATCTGCCCGGTGAAGACCCGGAGGCTATCTTCCAGAGCTATTGCCACTTGGCGCAGTTCCATGCCCCGGCTTCCAGGTCGCGAAAGTCGCACGCAAATGACCGAGACCCCGAGCGGCGCATTCGGGTCGGATTCATCTCGCCCGACTTCCGCGATCACTCGGTGGGACATGCCTTCGAACCCTTTTTGGACGGGATTCACTGTGACCGGCTGGAGACCTTCGGCTATGGCTATGTGAAAGACCCAGACGCCGTTACCGCCCGTTTCCAGGAAAAATTCGACTGCTATCGGGCGGTCCGTTCCCTCTCCTTTCAGGCCATCGCCGACCGGGTCGAGCAAGATCGGATAGACATTCTCGTGGCCTACGGGGGGCACTCCGAAGATAACTGTCTGGCGGTTCTGGCCATCCATCCCGCACCGATTCAGGTGGACTATGGCGGCATGGACACCAGCGGTATGAGTCAAATCGCCTACCGCCTCACCGATGAGGTATTGGACCCGCCCGATTTGCCCAGGCGCTATGTCGAAGAGTTGGTCTACTTGCCCGGTGGTGTGCTCTCACTGCGCCCCCCGATTTACAGTCCCCTGGTGGGTCCGCTTCCGGCTCAGAGGAACGGCTACCTGACCTTTGGATCCTTCAACAACAACGTCAAGATCAATGCCATGGTGCTGGAGATGTGGGCCGGTGTCCTGCGCGCCTGTGACCAGTCGCGTCTGATACTGAAGTTTCCCGGGGCCAGCGACGCCGGTGTGTGTGACTACTACCTCGCTCAGTTGGCAAGGCGGGGCGTTTCTAAGGAGCGTGTCACGATCTACGGCCTCCTGAGTGACTATGCCCACCTGGATCTCTATAACCAGGTCGATCTGGCGCTGGATACCTACCCCTACAATGGTTGCATCACCTTACAGGAGGGCCTGTGGATGGGCGTACCGCCCGTCACCTTGGTCGGTGAAAGTTGGGTGTCCCGCATGGGCTTGGCCGTGTTGACACGCGTGGGGTTCGAACACTATGCAGCCACAGACCCTGCCGAGTATGTGGTCAAGGCCCTGCAATCCGCCCGGGACCTGGACACGCTGGCGGCCCTGCGGAGTTCTCTCCGGGAGCGAATGATCACGAGTCCCCTCTGTGACCCGGCCCGCCTGGCGCGTGACCTGGAACAGGCCTTTCGCACCATGTGGCGACGCTGGTGTCGTGAGTCGGTCTCACCGTGACGCCTCGACAACGAACGGATCTAGCATGAACGAACCGAACGCAACCATTGTAACAGGCGCCTCTTGGACGGGGAGCACGCTCGAGTTGAAGGTGGCCCGCGAGGCAGTGCCGGCCTTCCTGAGAAAGGCTCATCAACTGGCCCAGTCGGGCCAAATGGAGGAGGCCTGCGCCCTCTTGGACCAGGAAGGTCTGGCGCGGGTTCGGCACTTAGGGGAGCAGGACCCGGCCTTGGCAGATGTCCTGGATCTTATGGTGGGCAACATCTTTGCGCAAGCAGAACGCGCCCAGGATGCCATCTACTGGTTGAAGCGGACGGCGGCCCGCAGCCCCTCCATCCTGGTGTTGGACCTATTGGCGGGTGCGTTGCAGGGCTCAGGTCACTTCACCGAGGCGCTGGCCCATCGCCGGCAGGCCCTGGCCCTGGAACCGCAGAACCCCACGCTGCGGGGCGGTTACGCGGCCGACTTGATCATGGTCGGTCGGGTTGCGGAGGGAATCGAGCAACTCGAGGCGCTGATCGACAGTGGTGCGGATTGTTGCATGGCGCATTCCGCGCTGCTCTGGTTCCTGCACTATGTGCCCGACCAGGATCTACAGGCGGTTAAGGAAGCACACCTGTCCTGGGGCGCTCGTTACGCGCCACCGACCCTGGCACGTCACGCGCATGACCGCGACCGTCGTGTCGATCGCCGCTTGCGGGTCGGATATATCTCTGCCGACTTCAGGCGTCACTCCGTGGCCTACAACTTCGAACCCTTCTTGGCGGGGCGCGACAGCGCGGCCACCGAAGTCTTTGGCTATGCCAACGTGGCCCGGCCTGATGAGGTGACACTCCGACTTCAAAGAAGATTTGACCACTATCGTTCGATCTATGGCGTAGAAGACGGTGTGGTGGCAGAGTGGATCGAGCGGGATAAGATTGATGTTTTGGTTCACCTGGGGGGGCATACGGCGGGCCATCGTCTAGGGCTCATGGCCTATCGACCGGCGCCGGTCCAGGTGGATTATGGCGGCGGTACCTGCGGCATGTCCCAGATTGACTATCGCCTGACCGATGCGCTGCTGGATCCCGTCGAGGCACAGACCTATTATATCGAGCGCCTGGCCTACTTGCCCGGCGGGCTTTTTTGCTTTTTCCCTCCCCATGCCGCGCCTCCGGTCGGGCCGCTACCACTGAAACAGAAGGGCTATGTCACCTTCGGCTCTTTCAATCATCACAACAAGATCAATGGACGCGTTCTGGCCCTATGGGTTCAGATCCTGAAGCAGTCAAAGGAGGGTCACTTGATCATCAAGAACCTGGGCTGTACCGATCCGGAGATCAGGGCGCAGTACCGGCGTTACTTCAAGCGTCAAAACATTGGCGACGATCGCATACATCTCTACGGATTGCTCAGCGATCACGACCACTTGGATCTCTACAACCAGATAGACATCGCCCTCGACACCTTTCCCTTCAACGGCTGTGTGACCACCCTGGAAGCGCTGTGGATGGGTGTACCCGTTGTGACGCTGACGGGCGACACCTGGGTGTCACGCGCGGGTTTGAGCATATTGAAACGATTGGGTCTAGAGTTCTTCGCGACCACAGACCCCCATTTCTATGCGGCCAAGGTCTACGCCCTATCGAAAAAAGAAGAGGCCCTGGCCACGCTCCGCGTGGGCATGCGGGAGCGGATGCTGGGCAGTCCCCTCTGCGACGCCCAGCGTTTGGCCCGTGAGGCAGAGGCCTGTTATCGCCATATGTGGCATAAATGGTGTTCGGCAAAAGGATAGACGATGACGAGCCTATCGGAGAAAACACACAGGTCAACGAGTCCCGGGTGCCTGCATTCGCTGGCCGCGGAGGGATTGGGTCGGTTCGAGGTGGCTGTTCCCGACGATGTGCCCGCCTTCCTGCTGGCTGCCAACGAGGCATTGCAGAAAGATCTGCGTTCCCTGGCCCGCTCGCATCTGGAGCAGGGCAGGGAGCAGATTGAATCCTTGCTGGAACGACAGCCGGAGCGTAGTGACATCATGTTTATTCTGGGCAAGCTCTGGTACGACCTGGAAGAGTTGAGCGAGGCCGAGACCTGGTTTCGACGCATCCTGGAGATCGAGCCGCACGCCCACGTCTACTACCTCCTCTCGGATATGATGATACGGAACCGGCCGCGGATGAGTGAAGCGGCGCAGTTGGCACAGTTGGCCCATGAGGCCCTGCCGGATAGCGTTGATTATCATTTGCATTGGGCAAGCACGCTGGTTCGCACCGGATCGATCAGCAGGGGACTGGAAGAGTTCGGACGAGTGGAAACTCCCTTTGATCGGTGGCCCAGCGACCTACAGCGCGTCTATCTCTGGCATGCCCAGTATAGCGAGTCTTTTTCCTTGGGGCAGATCAATCGGGGCTACCGTCAATGGGCCGAACGCTTTGCGCCACTGGCTCTGGCTCGGCAACACCATGATAATCTGCCCGATCCCAGGCGGCGCTTGCGTGTCGGCTACATCTCCGCCGACTTCAGGTGTCACGCCGCCTGTTCTGCGCCCAAACTCCTCTTGGACGGTCATGACCGGTCGCAGGTCGAGGTGTTCGGCTATGGCAATGTGGCCTGCCCCGACGCCACCACCGAGGCCTTGATTCCCAAGTTTGACCACTATCGAGATATCTGGGGGCAGGACGCTCGCAGGGTCGCGTCGCTCATCGAAGAAGACCGGATCGACATCCTGGTGGCGCTGGCCGGGCATGTCACCGACAATCGCCTGGATGTCTTGGCCTACAAACCCGCCCCGGTGCAGGTGGACTTTGGCGGCATCAGTACCACGGGCATGCCCCAAGTCGAGTATCGTGTTTCGGACGTCCTCTATGATCCCGTCGAGACGCAGCCTCAATACGTGGAGAAGTGTCTCTATCTGCCCAACGGGTCGCCCGTCTTCTGTCCACCGGCCCAGAGTCCTCCGGTCGGCCCCTTGCCTGCCCTGGCCAATGGTTACTGGACATTCGGCTCCTTCAACAGCTATCCGAAGATGAGTTCGATGATCCTGAAACTGTGGGCCCGAATTCTCCGACAACTGCCCACTTCCCGCCTGATCCTGAAGTTTGCAGCGGCGGCGGACGAGACAGTCTGTGAGCACCTGCGCGCCACATTCGAGATGAAAGGGGTGTCGGGGGACCGTATCCGTTTCTCGGGCTTCCTTCCCGCCATGGAGCACTTGGAACTCCTGAACAGCGTGGACCTGTTGCTGTACACCTATCCCTACAATGGCTGTATCACCACCCTGGAAGGCCTGTGGATGGGTGTGCCGACGGTGACCCTAGTCGGGGACCGCTATGCCGGTCGGGCGGGGCTGAGCATCTTGACGCACGCCGGTCTGGAGCCATTCGTCGCCCGCTCGTCTACGGAGTACGTCCAGAAAGCCATTGCATTTTCGGGTCAGTTGCAGGAGCTGGCCCTGATTCGAAACTCCCTCAGATCCATGGTCTTGGCCGGCGAGGCGTGCAGTCCCCGCGGCCTGGCCCGCGGGATGGAAAAACTCTACCGTCAGATGTGGAAGACGTGGTGTTCTACACAACGCGATCTCAAGCAAAATGATTGAACAAATGGACAAGAGTCGACTGTCGGGCGGATTGGACTCGCTGCTGATCAAGGATCGAGCGCTGGAGATTTCCGTGGGGAAGGACCAGGTGCCCGACTTCGTGTTGGAGGCCAATGAGCAGATCCGCTCGGGACAGATGGAACGGGCGCGGGCCCTACTTTTGGACCCCGCGCGCATGCCGATGCTAGAGTCGATCTTTCAGGCGGATCCTCCCGAAACAGACACCATGTACATTGTGGCACGGCTCTTCCTGGAGATTCAGCAGATAGACCAGGCGGAGACGTGGTTCAGATCTATTCTTGGGATAGAGCCACATGCCGTCGTCTACCACGAACTGGCGGAGATCTGCTCGCGGACGCCGAGTCGGCACAGTGAAGCGGCCCGCCTGTTTGCCCAGGCCCATGCCCTGGATCCAGCCAATCCCGACTACGGCGTCAGCGCGGCCCGTATGCTGATTCACGTGGGACAGGTCGAGCGCGGTATCGAGTTGTTGGACAAGGCGATCCTGCTGTCACCCCAAGATCCGGTATTCTCTTCCATGCGACTCTGGTACCAGCACTATGTGCCCGGCCTGGACCGTCTTTGGTTTGCCGAGCAGTACCGCCGGTGGAGCGAGGTGCATGGAACCACACACGCGGATCAACCCTTTGACCTGACGAAAGACCCGGATCGTCCCCTGCGCGTGGGACTCGTCTCCTCGAGCTTTTGCACGGGATCGATCGCCCACACGCTGCGGCCCTTCTTGCAGGCCTATGATAGAGCCACCTTGGAACTTGTGGGCTACAATCACGGTGCCTATCGTGACGGCGTGACGGAGGAACTGCGGGGTAATCTCAGCCGGCTCGTGTGTATGCGGGGCTGGACCCAAGAGGAGATGGCCCGGCGGATCCGTGCCGATCGTATCGACATCCTGGTTGATATGGGGGGACACTGCCACGACAATCCTGTGGGGCTGTTTCGTTTCCGACCCGCACCGATTCAGGTGGACTACGGTGGGATGGACACCACGGGCATAGAGGCCATCGGCTGGCGCTTGACCGACGACATCCTCGACCCGGCAGAAACACTTTCAGTGTACCCGGAAAAGTCGGTTTATCTACCGGGAGGGCCTTTCTTTTTTGTCCCCCCCGCGACAAGTCCGCCGATCGGTGAGCTGCCCCTCCAATCGCGGGGATTCGCCACTTTCGGATCCTTCAACAACAACATGAAAATCAGTGACGACACCTTGATCCTCTGGTGCGAGGTGTTACGCGCCTTGCCGAGTGCCCGCTTTGTTCTGAAATGTCCCGTCGGTGATGATCCGGAGGCCCGTGACGACTACCGGGAACGATTTGCCCGGCGGGGGATCGCAGCCGAGCGGATCGACATCGTCGGCATGCTGCCCCACGACCAATATCAGGCCTTGCTTGCCTCTATCGATCTAGTCCTCGATACCTTTCCCTTCCATGGCTGCATCACGACCCTGGACGCCCTTTGGATGGGTGTTCCCCCAGTCACACTGCTCGGGGATCTCTGGGTCTCCCGGATGGGTCCCGCCGTCCTACAGCGCCTGGGATTGGAGGTGTTTGTCGCAGGGTCTGCAGAGGACTACGTGCGAAAGGCCTGTCGTTTCGTGGAACAGCCGGAGGCGCTGGATCGCATCCGTCGCTCCCTGCGTCACCTCATGCTGGACAGTCCCCTCTGTCAACCCCGGCGGCTGGCCCGCGAGTTGGAGCAGGCGTTCCGCGGCATGTGGCATCATTGGTTGGGGCTGAGGCAGTGGCGGGCGGGCCATTGGGTGGATACAAACTGTGGAGAAAACGTATCGTGACACAGACGAAGATAAAGATGGTTGCCGGCAAGGCCGGTGTTCGGCAGGTGGTCATTACTGGGGAGGGCCTGCCAGAGGTGCTGCTTGCGGCCAAACAGGCCCTGGATCGGGGTCGGCAGGACCAAGCCAAATCCCTGCTCACGGACCGGGCCTTGGAATCGCTGCGGACGCTGATCTTCGGACCGCCCCCCAGAACGGACCTGATGTTCCTGCTGGGGCACCTGTTCCTACAAGTACAGGAGCGTGCGAAGGCCGAACATTGGTATCTCGAATGTCTCCGGTTCGAGCCCAACGCCGCGGCCTACGAGCAACTGGGCCTCCTCAGCCATCAGAGCGGGCGCTACAGCGCAGCCCTGGCCTATCGGCAACGGGCCCTGGAACTGGATCCGGACAACGGCGAATTCTGGGTCTCCCTGGCACTGGACCTTCTTCGGGTCGGACGTCTCTCCGAGGGACTGCATTGGTTGAACCGTTATGTGGAGACCTTTCCGGACAACCCGGACGCCCGTTCCAAGCTGCTCTTCCACAGTCACTACGACCCACAGATCGATCCCACCACCCTCACGGCCATGCACGAGGCCTGGGGCCGACGTCACGCGCCCAGCTGTCTAGCACGGCGATTCCATGGCAACGATCCCCTACCCGAACGTCGGCTGCGCATCGGCTATCTGGGTGCGGACTTCCACCGTCATTCGGCGGCCTATACCTTTGAGGCCATCCTGGAGGCACACGATGGGGAGAGGGTGACCGCCATTGGCTATGGCAACGTGGCCCAGCCCGATGAGGTCACGGAACGGTTTAAGCGTAAATTCGACCTCTACCGTGATGTCCGGCGCATGGAAGACCGCGCCCTGGCCGCCCTGATTGAGTCCGACCAGATCGATATTCTGGTCGTTCTCTCCGGCCATACCGGTGGCCACAGGCTGACGGTCTGTGCCTACAAGCCCGCGCCTCTGATCGTCGACTTTGGCGGCATCAACACCACCGGCATGCCGCAGGTGGACTATCGCATCACCGACACTGTCCGAGATCTGCCCGAGTCGATAGCCCGCTATTGCGAGACGTCGCTGCACATTCCCACGGGCTTCGTCTGCTATCGCCCGCCGGAATTCGCACCGGAGGTGAGCGATCTGCCCTGTCGCAGCGAGGGACATATCACCTTCGGCTCCTTTAACAATCGCATGAAACTCAATCCCCTCTGCCTGTCGATGTGGGCACAGGTACTCCGCGAGACGCCCAATGCCCGCATGGTCCTGAAGTTCGGCGGCGGCTTCGACAGCGATGTGAAAGCCCAGGTGGTGAAGGCGTTCGAGGGACTGGGCATTCGCAATGATCGCATCGACATCTATGGATGGCTGGCGCCGGAAGATCATCTAAAGCTCTACGGCCAGATCGACATTGCCCTGGACACCTATCCCTTCAATGGGGACGTGACCACTCTGGAGAGTCTCTGGATGGGTGTGCCGGTGATCTCATTGAGCGGCAAGACGCTCATATCACGCTGTGGGCTCGGCATTCTGTCTCAGGCCGGGTTGCACGCGTTAGCGGCGACCGGTGTCGACGAGTTTGTGGTGCGGGCGACGGCCTTGGCCGGCAATCTCACCGCCCTGGACAAGATACGCCGGTCCCTGCGTCCACGCCTGCGGGCCAGCTCTCTCTGCGATCGAGAACACTATGCGCGTCAACTGGAGTGCATCTATCGGGAGATCTGGCGGGACTGGTGCGTCTCCAGCCTCAGCGCTCGACTCGAAAAGGCAACGGCCTCCTCCTGCCAAGCCCCGCGGCACGATCGGCAGACCGCCGCAGAGGGCGTGTTGAACTTCTTTATTTCCGAGCAGAGCGATCTGGTCTATGCGGTGGTCGAGGCGGGCCTGCCGCAGCAGGTCTCAGCCATCATGCAGGCCATCGAAACCGCCGATCTCGACCGGGCCAGGGCCCTGTTGGATGAGGAGGTGGTTTCGGCACTGCGCGACCTGAGCAACGAACGCGCAGACGCCGCTTTTCTGCTGGGCATGTTGCTTCAGCACTGCCGGAGAATTGAAGAGGCACAGGCTTCTTTGGAGCAAGCACTGGAGATGGAACCGCACCCGCTGATTCATTTCGAGCTGGGGAATCTCTACTCTGCGAATGGCCGCCTGTCTCAGGCCATTGCCTGCTACCAGCGGGCCGTGGACGCCTGTCCCGAGGCGCATGAGCTGTGGACGACGCTGGCCGGATGCATGATCAAGATGGGTCAGACACAAGATGGCCTGGAGATACTCAAGAGGATCGTTGCACGATCTCCCGATCGCACCAATCACTCGAAATACCTCTGGCACCTACACCATGATCCCGGTCCGGACCCCCATCTGCTTTTCGAAGAGCACTGCCGCTGGGCCCAGATCCATGCTCCGATCCCCGCCGATCGACGGTGGCCCGTTCCCGAGCCCTGCGACCGTCCTCTGCGTATCGGCTATCTGTCCCCCGACTTCTGCTGCCACTCGGTCGCCTATTTCTTCGAATCCCTCTTAGACGGTCACGACCGCAGCCGCGTCGAAGTCTTTGGTTACGGGAACGTGGCGGCCCCGGACCGGGTCACGGAGTGCCTGATCGAAAAGTTTGATCACTATCGCCCGATCTTCGGCAGAGGCGACCAGGCGGTTTGCCGACTGATCGAAGCGGACCACATTGACATCCTGGTGGACCTGGCCGGCCACACCGGGGGAAACCGCTTGGGCGTCCTCGCGGAGAAACCGGCGCCGATCCAGGTGAGTTTCCTGGGCTATCCCGATACCACCGGCATGCCGCAGATCGACTATCGTTTCACCGATCGCTGGGCCGATTCGGACGACGCAGCCGCCTGCTACACGGAAGAGTTGATTCGGCTGGAGACGGGCTTTATCTGCTATCGGCCGCCCAGGGCCATCCCCGATGTGGGACCCTTGCCTGCTCTGGACCATGGGTACATCACCTTCGGATCCTTCAACAACAACTGCAAGATCAACGATCATTGCCTGGAGCTTTGGAGTGCGATCCTGACGGCGCTGCCCGATGCCCGCATGATGCTGAAGTTCGGCGGCGGCGACGACGAGAGCGTGATAGAGGCCTATGAAGCCCGCTTTCGGTGCTTCGGCGTCGATCCCCAGCGCGTGACCATCGTGGGCCATAAATCCTTTCGCGAGCACTTCGCGCTCTACAACCAGATCGATATTGCCTTGGACACCTTTCCCTACTGTGGCACCACGACCACCTGCGAAGCCTTCGTCATGGGTGTTCCGACCGTCTCTTGGGTGGGAACGCACCATGCCTCGCGGGTGGGAAACAGCCTGCTGTCGCGCATCGGCCTGGAGATCTTCACGGCCCATTCGGCCCAAGAGTACGTCCAGAAGGCGGTGTCATTTGCCGGTCAATTGGCGGAACTGAGTCACATCCGAAAATCGCTGCGTGGCATGTTGATGGACTCCTCCTTGACCGATGCCGAGGCCTATGCGCAGTGCGTGGAGCAGGCGTATCGAAAGATGTGGCAGACCCGCTGTAGCGAAAAAGCAGTGACAGGTCACGCACCACTGGAAACAGTCGAACATGGTAAGCTCTGAGATCGAACGAAACAGCTTCCGTGACGCGCTGCACCGGACGGCCGCGGCCCTTGCAGCAGGCGAGGGTCCCCATGCGCTGAGGTTCCTCCCCGACGACGCTCTCTTGCTCGCGGAGACTGCAGAGGTGCCCACTCTCTTGGAACTGGCCGGACTCTACCATCGGGCCCGTTGTTTCGAGCCGGCAGAGGAGGCCTACCAACGCATTCTCACGGAGACAGAACACCCCTTGGCCTTGATCAATCTCGGTCACCTGTACCACTTCACCGGTCGTCTCGACTCGGCCATCGCCATGCGGCGCCGGGCGCTGGCGCTCTCTCCTCAGGATGCGGGTCTCCGTCGGGACCTGGGCTGCTCGCTGATGTTTGTGGGAGACAAGCGGGAGGGCATCTCCCTGCTGCGAGAGGCGGCTCTGTCCACCACCGACATGGACGTGGCCTCGACCTATCTCTTCCGCTTGCACCATGACGATTCATTGGATTGCCAGGTACTCTTCGAGAGGCATCGGGAATGGGCCAGACGCTTCGCGCCGGTTCGGCCCCGTCGGTTTCCTATTCGTCCCAACGCAACATCGAAGCGACCTCTTCGCATCGGCTATCTGTCGCCCGATTTTCGCACGCACCCGGTTGCTTTCTTTTTCGAATCCCTCCTCGACGGTCATGACTCCGGCGCCGTCGAAGTCTATGGCTATGGGGACGTGGCCTGTCCCGACGAGACCACGGAGCGGATGCAACCTAAATTCAAGCGCTATCATTCCATACAGGGACTGGACGATCAAACCGTGGTTCGGCAGATTGAGCGGGACGGCATTGACATTCTGGTAGACCTGGCAGGCCATACCGGTGGGCACCGCTTGGGTGTTTTCGCATGGAAGCCGGCGCCCATCCAGGTGACCTACTGCGGCTATCCCGACACGACCGGGATGACCCAAATCGACTACCGTCTGGTCGACGCCCTGTCGACACCCCTGGCCTTGCAGCGTTACCATACGGAAACACTGGTCCATCTGCCGGAGACCTTTCTCTGCTACCGGCCCTCCGAACTGGCGCCCCCTGTGACAGCGCCGCCCCGGGAGGACCGTGGCTATGTCACCTTTGGTGTATTTAACAACACCAGCAAAGTCAACGATCCCCTGATCCGCACCTGGGCCGAACTCCTCCGTTCGATCCCCGCCTCGAAGCTGCTCTTCAAGTCCAGGGCCGGGGACGATGAGAGGGTACGCGCAATCTTTCTGAGAAAGTTTGAGGGACAGGGCATCTCTGCCGCCCGCATTCAATTCGTCGGGCAAGTATCGCTCGTGGCCTACTACCGGCAGCTTGCCCAGGTCGATATCGTCCTGGATACCTTTCCCTACCATGGCACGACCACCACCTGCGACGCCCTGTGGATGGGCGTACCCGTCATAACGCGTCTAGGCCTGCATCACGCCAGCCGGGTGGGTCTGAGCCTGCTCTCCCAGGTGGGTATGGACTTCTGTGTCGCACGCACGGAACAGGAATACATCGACAAGGCCGGCGCCATCGCACGCGATAAGGTGTCACTGGCCAAGATCCGCCGCACGCTGCGGGCGCGCATGGAGGCGAGCCCACTGTGCCGGCCGCGTCGTTTTGCGGCGCACGTGGAAGCTGCCTATCGAGAGATGTGGAGTACCTACTGTAAGGGACCGGCAAGAAATAACTCGTCCCTCAACCCGGAACCCCTTCTCTGTCGGGACACTTAGCATGGAAATCTTGAAGACTGGCAAACCCCTTGTGGCTTGCGATGAAGACCTCGGCAAGGCGCTCTCCGTGGCGGACAAGCTCTTTCGCAATGGGCAACCCGAATTAGCCTCTCGCTGGTACCAAGCGGTCGTCGACTATCGCCGGAATGCCTTTGCCCTGGCTCGACTGGCTCACATAGACCGCTTTCAGGGTCGATTCTCTTCGGCCAAGGGATCATTGCAGCAGGCCCTGGACCTGGAGCCGGACAACCCGGAGTTGATGGCGAACCTGGCAAGCCTGCTGGTCCTCACCGGCTATCACGAAGAGGGGATTGCACTGGCCCGCAAGGCGGTAGCGCGTGCGAAGGGTCACTCAGGTGTCGTCTCGAGCTATCTCATCACTTTGCACTATGCGTCTCAGTTGGATCCGGAGTTTCTCTATGAAGAGCATGTTCGCTGGGGCGCGCAACTGGCGGGCCAGAGTCAGCCGGCGCGCCGATTCTACCATGATCCTGACCCCGAGCGTGTCCTGCGCGTGGGTTACGTGAGCGCGGACTTCCGCATGCACAGCGTCGCCTACAACATGGAGGCGTTCTTCAGCGCCCGTGACCGATCTCGCTTCGAGGCCGTCGGCTATCACTGTTCGCCGCTCTCGGATCCATTTACCCGCCATCTGGCAGGGCTCTGCACTCAGTTTCGCGAGGTGGAGGCAATGAGTGATCAGGAACTGGCGGACCAAATCCAGGCCGATGCCATTGATATCCTGGTTTTCGTCGGGGGTCACACCATGGACAACCGCCTGGGTGTCGCCGCCTATCGGCCCGCGCCCATTCAGGTCGACTACGGGTCGATCAACACGATTGGCTCGCCGCATATCGACTATCGACTGACCGATGCCATACTCGACCCGCCCGACAGTCAGTCCCTCTACTTGGAGACCTTGGTGCACCTTCCCGAGGGATTGATCTGTTACAAGGCACCTACGGATGCGCCGGCCGTGGCGCCCTTGCCCGCCCGGCAGAACGGGTACGTGACCTTTGGCTCCTTCAACGGCAGCCAAAAGACAGGCCGGGAGGTCGTCGGCCTCTGGTCTGAGGTGTTGCGGGCGGTGCCGGGGTCGCGCTTTCTGTTGAAGTTTGCCGGCGGCGACGACGCGGCGGTGGCGCAGCGCTACCGCGCGTGGTTTGAGGCCTGTGGCGTCAAGGCCGAGCGTGTCGAGATTAGGGGCTGGGTTACGCCGCGAGAACACCTGGAATACTATCATCGCGTCGATATCGCCCTGGACACCTTTCCCTATCACGGTTGTCTGACCACCCTCGAAGGACTCTGGATGGGCGTCCCCGTGATCTCGTTGCGGGGCGACTGCTATGTCTCGCGGGTGAGTGACACCATCCTGTCCCGCCTCAAGGAGACTGAAGTTCA
>JADFMM010000316.1 GCA_022563885.1 Planctomycetota bacterium
GCGATAACCGGGCCTGCGACCGCCCTGCTGCATGGCCTGGTGGAGTGCGGGGGTGAGGGTAAAACTGACGCGGCCCTGCCCATGTTCTATCCAGGCGACACCGGCGTCCGACTCGAAGGGGCCGTTGGTGGCCATGGAGAGGAGTACGACGTCCTGCCCGGCCGAGTTGCCCTTGGCGAGGATCTCCAGGGGGTGCACCTGCCCGTTGACGACGGTGATCTCGTAGCGTTTTCCCACCTCCAAGGGTAGCGTGGGGTCCTGGCTGCCAATGCTGCCAAGGCGGGCACTGGTGGGGGAAAAGGAGTCCAAACGGTAAGAGGAGGACCCGACGTTTCCGAAGGTCCACCTCAAGTCGGGGGACTGACCGGTGGCGACCGTGGCCAGTAGCCCCGGCAGGAACAGTGCACAGATCATCCCCCTTGTTTTGGCTCGAGACATGATACAACCTCCTGATTTCAAACCGGTTATGTAAACAGACGCGTCTAGATATCTACCCATGTAGCCCCTCGCGTGGCACTACCCTCCATGCGTGTCAGTGGTGTGATCACGCAGAATCTACTGCCTGCGGCAATTCTCATACCTACTGCCGTATCAACGACAGCAGGTCCGAAAAGGTTGCCTGCTAGGCGGCTTTTTCTTGGCTCGGTTGAATTGGGGGCAACACGAGAGGACATGTGAATCGTACTCGCCGCCGTGAGTAAACTCCCGAGGCTGTCCCCGACGAATAGGAGCACGAAAAACTTCACACGGCTGTTGCCTAAACTATAGTCATTCTACCAGCCAGAACATTCTACCTATCCTACCAGAACTCCTTGTTCGATTCAAGATTTAATAGCGCATTTCATCGAGCTTAACCTTGCCTCTTAAAGACCCAGTAGATGCAGATGTATAGGCCAGGACAAAGGTTATGCCCAGGCCGGCGATGGTGATCATGATGGTGAGGGACTTCTACAATCTGTCATCAAGTCGAAGGACGATGACATCACCCCTGGTTTTATTGTTCCAAGGATCGACCAGACGCCGACCTTGTTCGTCTTCGAATCCGACATCCAGCAATCCAGTGCCAGCGTTTAAAGCGAGCTGGGCTGAGAAGTGGTTTCCCTCTAAGGGCAGGTGGTGTTCGACGCCCAACCACTTGATATATAGGGCTCCGCCCCGGTGCGGAGGCCACTGGAGTTTGAGTTGATAGCGCCCCGTACGCGTAACCTTGACCAGCCAACCATCCACGGGACCTGTGCCGGTTAGATTCTGCCCCTCCTGATAGCGCGAGAGACGGCTGGGATTCTCATTTTCCGTGCCTAAATGAATGGGGGCGGTTTGGAAGTCTCGTGTTCCTTTCATATTGGCAAACCAGTCTTCATACTCTGCCAGTAAACCGTCACGGACGCCTGGGTACTGATGGGCAATGTCTTTGGCCTCGCCGGGATCCGAGGAGAGATCGTAGAGTTCGACCTTGGATTTGTCGAATTTCCTGGCAAATTCGGGATCGTACCGGTTGCTCGGGTAAGAGACCAATTTGTGGCGCTGGCCGATGACTGCGGTGTTATGGTAGCGGTTCTGCAAGATGCGCTTGTTCATCTGGACGAAGAGGGTGCGTTTGGGCCAGTCCTTGGCGAGCATCTGCTGCGTCCAGAGTGGTGTCAGATCAACCCCGTCGAGGGTGGAACCTTTCGGTGTCTTCAGGCCGGCGGCCGAGAGCAGGGTTGGTAATAGATCTATGTGGGCGGCGATACGGTCGATCTGGGTCTTCCCTTGGATACGCTGAGGCCATCTGACGTAGAAGGGCACACGAATGCCGCCTTCGTATACGCTCCCCTTGCCGGCGCGGAGGCCGCCGTTATAGCGTTTGCCTGCGGGGCCATTGTCCGTCATGAAGATGACAATGGTGTTCTCTTCTAATCCTTGCGCTTTTAGCACTTGCATAAGGCGTCCGAAGTTCTCGTCGAGATTCATTAGCATGCCATAGATCTTCGCGGTTTTCTCGGGAAGGCCCGCCTCCATGAATGGTTTTGCATAGGCGTCGGCGACTTCGAGTGGCGAATGCGGCACATTGGTTGGGATATATGCGAAAAATGGACGATTCCTGTTCGCAGTGATGAAGTCGATGGCGCCGTTAAAAAAGAGATCCGTGCAATAACCCTTCCGCGCCGCGGCCTTGCCGTTGTGCCATAGGATGGGCTCAAAATAGGACGGGCCCCGATCTGGGACGCCCCCAATCGCGCCGGAGAGGTGGATCAGGGTTTCCTGGAAGCCCTTGTCCTGAGGCCGGGAGGGGTAGTTGTCGCCCAAGTGCCATTTGCCAAAGATACCCGTGCGGTAACCTCCCTGCGCCAATAGCTCGGCGACCGTGACCTCATCGCCGAATATGCGGGCTCCACCGCGTGACGTGGCGTAGACACCCGTGCGCATAGGGTAGCGCCCGGTCATGAGGCTGGCACGCGTGGGCGAGCAGACGGGCTCCACATAAAAGCGCGTCATCTCCAAGGACTCCTGCGCGAAGGCGTCCAGGTTGGGGGTGCGGATCATAGAGTTGCCGTGCGCCCCAATATCACCATAGCCCTGGTCGTCGGTCATGATCAGGATGATGTTGGGACGCTTGGATTCAGCGCTCTGCGCTACGCGGTGAATACCGCAGATGGCGGCAGTCAGCCCGTGGGCGGTCGTCCTCAAGAAACTCCGTCGGTCCATACTGGGATACCACCTTCTTTGTCATGCCTACGGTTATGCGGTGCGTCGGCTTGTCAATATAGCGAATAGGACCACCTTGTCCAGGTGATCAAGCTGGGGAATAGTGGGTGCCAGCTTGACTGACCCTAGTGCGACGGGTTAGGATCATTTGCTCTGGTTCACGCCCCTTTCAGCCGATCAGGATGTTGGGCCTGAACGGAGAGAATGAAGCTGGTACCCGTAATGAAGATGAAATTACACGTGGCGCTGGTGCTGATTCTTTGGAGTCCACTGGGCAACGGCACATCGCCGGCACAAAGCGGTCCCGGGGAATCCATTGCGCCCTCCAAGCGGCTGAATTACCACACGGCTCCTGCCTGGACGAACCGGCTGATGACGGAGCAGCATCGCTACGCGATTCCTTCTCCACTGATTTCGGACGATGGCACGACGGTCAGCACACCGGAGGATTGGTATCAGAGGCGGCGGCCGGAACTGCTACGCCATTGGACCAGCATCCTGGGGAAACTGTCACCGTCGAGAGAAGACGAAAAATGGTTCGGAGACATTGGCAAGGTTGTCGTTCACGATACTGAAGAAAAAGAGGGCTACACGCGCATTCATCTGAGTCTTCCTATCGAAAAAGACTTCCTCCAGCCACATCTCCTGTTGCTTCCGAAAAACCAGGGCTCCGGTCCATTTCCAGCGGTCGTTGCTTGGACCTCAACCTCTCCTGATTATACCGAGCCGGAAAAATGGTGGGGCAAATGGCTCGCGCAGCGAGGTTACGTTGTATTGACCGGGTGGTCGTTTATCCGTCATTATCGCGAGGGGAAAACCTATCGCGACCCTATAAACGTGATGGTTTACCAACGATTCGGCCGCTGGCTGCCGCTGGCGAAGATGGTGCATGACCTTCAGCGTGAAGTTGAATATCTCAAGACACGTGATGAAGTAGATGCCAAGCATCTGGGCTTCATCGGTTTTTCCCTGAGTGCCAAGACTGCACTGTACGTGGCGGCCTTTGCACCGGAAATCACAGCCACCGTCGCCGTCGATCCCCATCTGGCACTTCATGGGGATACCAACTATCAAGACCCCTGGTATCTCGACTGGAGGCGCAAGTTCGATAGCATTGAAACCAATGACTACCCCATTCCCGAATTGCGTGGCACGGTCTGGAGTCTACTCGATGCCGATCCCTCGCGCCCGGGATTCGAACGCAACCACCATGAGTTACTCGCCCTCTGTGCGCCTAGGGCATTCTTGCTGATCGGTTGCAGCATGGACAAAGTGCGATCGACCCACTCGGACAACCTGCAGAGTTGGGGTTATTTCAATCGCGCTAAAGAAGTCTATGATTTCCTCGGTATTCCCGACCGGCTGAAATTCAAGACCACGACAGACGGCCACCAGGCCACCAGCCCGCATACCGACTCGGATTGGCAGCAGTTCTTCGATCAATGGTTGAAAAAAACACCGTTAAAACCGGAAGCTCCATGATCCGATGCCTCGCCACCCAGATGGCCGGGTTCGAAAAGCCAGGGGGCCATGAGAAGCTCCTGTTCAAGCCCGGCACGCAGTGGCACTACAGCCTGCTCTGGTGGCGACGGAGACGGTGCCGTGGATGATGTTCCCCCGGATGCTATTGGGCGTGAGGACTATTTGACAGTCTGATTGTGGTTGTCTCGTTGCTAGATCTGGCCGTCGTCCGCGGGGCGAACGGGGCAGGCGTTTGCCGCGCGAGGACGGGGCCAATCACTATGACGTTCTACAGCCGTTCCTCGGGCCGATTGTCGTGTCGGTGAGGGACCGTGCGAAGGCGCCGTGAAAACCGCTCGCCTTAAAAGCTCAATCACTAAATTCTCACGGATCCGTAGTCTTCACCTGACTTCTAGCGATACCACAGGCGTAGCTGTTCTACCTCGCGGATGTCGCGATTGAGAAGCGATCCAAGATGAGGTGCAATTGGGCATTCAAAAGTCCAAATTGTTTCTTCCCGCTCCCTTGTGCCCCATCCTCTTCGCCCACGCCGTCCACTTCGCGGCCATCGCCTCCGTCCGGTCGGGATGCTCTGCGGCCAGGTTCCTCGTCTCGGTTCGATCGACCGGGATATCGTACAGCTCCCACTTCTCTACGAGTTTATCCCAGACGACCTTCCACTGCCCCTCGCGGTACGCCCGGTTGCCGGACCACTCCCAGGCGAGGTAGTCGGGCTGCGGCCGGGTCTTGCCCTCGAGGACGGGGACGAGGCTTCGTCCCTCGACTGGAAGGATCTTGTTGCCATTGTAGGTCTTCGGGTATTTTCCGCCGGCCACCTCAAGGAACGTGGGCATCAGGTCGATGATGTGGCCGACCTGCCGGTTGATCGTCCCGGCCTGGACGTGGCCGGGCCAGCGCACGATGAAGGGGGTACAGATGCCCCCCTCGTGGACCCAGCTCTTGTACCGGCGGAAGGGAGCGTTCTGTGCCCAGCCCCACGAGGGACCGACCGCGACGTAATCGTCCCCCGGGCCGGGATTCCGCTGCTTCGGGTCGCGCCCGCCGGGCTCTTCGGCGCATCCGCCGTTGTCGGAGAGGAACATGACGATCGTGTTTTGATCGACCTCAAGATCGCGCAGCGCCTTCATGAGTCGGCCGATATTCTGGTCCATCGAATCGATCATGGCGGCGTAGACGGCCATACGCAGGTCCTCGAACTTCTGGTCCGCCGATCCCCAGCTGTAGGCGCGCGAGTCGGTGTCGGAGATCGGCCACACCTTCGGATCGATGAGCCCCATTTCGACCTGCCTTGCGTAGCGCTGCTTGCGCATCTTGTCCCACCCCATGCGGAATTTCCCGACGTACTTTTGGATGTCCTCGGGCCTGGCATGCAAGGGGTAGTGGGGGGCGGTATAGGTGATGTGCAGGAAGAACGGCTTCTTCTCCGCCGTGAACTTCCTGGCGCACTCGATGGCATGGTCGGTGAAGGCGTCGGTGGTGTAGAAGTCCTTCGGGAATTCCTTGATGATCTCGTCGTTCCGGCCGAATGTCCGGACCCGGCCGCCCTTGTACTTCGGGTCGGGCTGCGAAGGGTTGAAGAAGTTGCAGCAGCCGTCGAGGAGCCCGTAGTACTCGTCGAACCCGCGTTTGAACGGGTGGGTGGTCTCGCCCCTGCCAAGGTGCCATTTCCCGCTGAGGGCGGTGCGATACCCGGCGCCGCGAAGGGCCTCGCCGAGCGTGACCATATTGGTACGGAGGAGTTCGCCCTTGCCCCGGCGGGGGTAGAGGCCGGTGACGATCGACGCCCGCGTTGTGGTGCACTTGGCATTGTTGTAGAACTGGGTGAACCGGACGCCCTCCTTCGCCAGTGCGTCGATGTTGGGGGTCCGGACTTCGCCGCCGTAACAGCCGATATCCGACCACCCCATGTCGTCGCACATGATGAGGACGATATTGGGCTTATCCGAGACGGTGTTGCCGGCGACAACAAGGGGCAGTACTCCGACCAGCAGGGCGAGCATGCGCATGACATTTCCTCCGAGAACTCCTTCTGATGATAGGCCTAGGGAGTCTACTGAGTGAACAATTGCAGGGACCAACGTCCTCTAGAATGGTGAATAGATGATTACCTTAACCGTTGCGGCCGTGATCCTTGGCGTGCAATCCGGCGGGCGCGACACTCTTCCACAACTCATCGAAAAACGAGGCAACCCCGACGGGACGATTCGTTCGGGGGCGGGTGAAGAGATCCTTTCTCGATTGATAGGAAATTTGATTTCCACCGACAAGAGCGATTATACCAACAAAAGAGATGAGGTTTATAGCCCAGGTAGTGATAGCGTTCAATAAGTTCATTCCACAATCGTGAACCGTTCTTGCGGTCCACTATCTGAAAGGTAAGGGGGCTCAACTTTCCCGCCGGCAGGGAAATGGGCTCTTGGG
>JADFMM010000077.1 GCA_022563885.1 Planctomycetota bacterium
AATGGCATGTCTGCAAGAAGGTCGGCCCGGTCTGCTTTGGGTAGGGTGGTCAGAAGGTCGGCCAGTGCGGCAATATCCGGGGAGGGAGCATCAACACTCGAAATCTCCGTTTTTGCGTCGTTTTCGTGCCCGGAAAACAAGCCAGACGCAAGATTTCTGTTTTCTGGATTGCCGCCTGAATGGTGAGTGTCTGTAAGTGGTTTATCAGAAGGCTTTTGTGGAATGGCTGGGGGTGAGTCTACATTGTTTGTTAACGGATCCGTGATCTGTTTGGCCATGGATCTGGAGGGCGATGCGCCTGTCGCGAAATTCTCCAACTTGTTTCTGGCCGATCTCTAAATGATTGTTCGTCTTCACATTTCTTTGTATCGTAATGACCAAATAGCACTCTCTTACGCTTCAAATATGTCATGAAAGGGTGACCAAAATGAAGTCAAATCGTTTCGGATGTTTCGTAGCGTTTCTTACCCTTGTAACAGTTACGGTCCGGGCCGACATCCCCCTTCCCGAACACCCCCGCCCCGATTTTATGCGGGCGCAGTGGATCAATCTCAATGGTCCCTGGTCGTTCAAGTTTGATCCCGACGACTCGGGGATCAGAGATCGATGGCATCTTGACTCAGCGCGGTACGATCGATCCATCGTGGTCCCCTTCCCCTGGGGATCACCGCTCTCGACCGTGCCCGATGAGGCCGACATCGCCTGGTATGGGCGTCAGGTCACGGTGCCCGAGGCATGGAAGGGCAAGCGTGTCTTCCTTGTCATTGGGGCCTGTGATTGGCTGACGACCGTCTGGTTCGCAGGAGAGAAACTCGGCGAGCATCAGGGCGGTTACACGCCCTTTGAATTCGAACTCACCGAGCATGTGACATTCGGCGCCAAGCAGACGCTCGTCTTGCGAGTGGACGATCATCGGGCCCCGGAACAGCTCTACGGCAAGCAGGGCTATGGCGCGGCCCGAGGCATCTGGCAGACGCCCTATCTGGAGGCCCGCGGCAGGGAGCCCATCGATGTCATTCAGTTTCTGCCCGACATTGACAGTGAGGAAGTCACCGTAAAGGTCAAACTATTGGAGGCGGCCTCCAGGCCGCTGAAATTAAGACTCTCGATCTCAGACGGCCCCTCCATCACCGAGACAATTCCTGCCGGAGCAAAAGCGATTGAATTCAAGACCCCTATCAAGGACCCCCGTCTCTGGGAATTGGACGATCCCCACCTCTACCACGTGACCGCCACGATCGGGAATGACGAGGTCAAGACTTATTTCGGCATGCGTGAGATCGGCGTCGTGGATTTGCCGGGAACGGACTATCCCTACGTCTCGCTCAACGGCAAGCCGATCTACTTACAAATGGCACTCGACCAGGCCTACCATCCGGAGGGATACTACACTTTCCCCAGTGATGCGTTTGTTCGTGAAGAGGTGTTGCGATCGCGCTCGATCGGCCTGAACGCCATGCGCGTACACGTCAAGATCGCGCTGCCGAGAAAACTCTACTGGGCGGACCGCCTGGGCATGCTCATCATGGCCGACGTCCCCAACAGTTGGGGTACACCCAATGCCGCCATGCGCAAGGAAATCGACATCGGCCTGCGGGGGATGATCAAACGCGATTTCAATCATCCCTCGATCTTCTCCTGGGTCCTCTTCAACGAGACCTGGGGCCTGAGAACGGAGCGGAAATATCTGCCGGAGACGCAAGAGTGGGTCGTCTCAATGGTCAAACTGGCCAAGGCACTCGATCCCACCCGACTGGTAGAGGACAACTCCCCCAATCGCGAAGACCATACGGTCACCGACCTGAACACCTGGCACGCCTACCTGCCGGGCTATCAGTGGATGGATCATCTCAAGGAAGTCTGTGATCAGACCTATCCGGGATCAGGCTGGAACTTTGCCTCCGGCTACCAGCAGAACCGCGAGCCCATGCTGAACAGCGAGTGCGGCAACGTGTGGGGATACACGGGGAGCACGGGGGACATCGATTGGAGTTGGGACTACCACCGCATGATCAATGCGTTTCGCATGTTTCCCAAATGCGCGGGCTGGCTCTACACCGAACATCACGATGTCGTCAATGAATGGAATGGATACTGGAGATTCGACCGCAGTGAAAAATCCACCGGCATGGAGGCACTCCTTCCCGGTATGAGCCTGCGGGACCTTCACGCGCCCTACTACATCACCTTGGGTGACGAGCTGTGTCGAACGACGACGCCCGGAGAGCGGATTGACATCCCCCTGCATGCCTCTTTCTTCATGGGAAAGGTTCCGAGTGACTCTCTTGACTTGAGTTGGGAACTGGTCGGTTGGGATTATCTGGGAGAGTATAGTTCCATTAGCAGAGGCATGTTGCGAGTTCCCTGCAGACCGTGGATGCAGGAAGAACTCGAGCCATTGACCCTGCGGATGCCGGAAAAAGAAAGTGTCGCCGTGCTTCGGGTCCATCTGAGAGACGCCGCCGGAACGCTGTTGCACCGGAATTTCACAACTTTCCACGTCGTCGATGAGAGCACATCGAACGATATCGAAACCGTCACAGATACGGGGACACTCCGGACCGTACGATTCGATGCGAAGCACCCCTCCAAGGCGGAGTGGTCGCTGAAGCAGTGGGACGTCATGGGCGGGCTCAAGGTGAACGGCGCCGGGGCCGGGTATTTCGAGTACCGCATTCCCTGGCCGCAAGGACTCACCCTTGAGTCGATCCAAGCGGCATCGTTCCGAGCCGAACTCTCTGCGAAGAGGCTACTGGGAAAAGATAAAAAAGACATGGCCAAACAGGAAGGCAATTTCATGCTGGGTAAAGGCACCCACGATCCAGGTTTGAATCCCAACGCCTACCCCATGACAGACACGGAGCGGTTCCCCAGCGCGGTCCGTATCCTCATTTCAGGGGAGACACTGGGTGTCGTCGATCTGCCCGACGATCCGGCGGACCACCGCGGGATACTCTCCTGGCACGCTCAACTGAAGGATAGGAAATTGCGGGAAGCCGGTTCCTACGGGTATCTGGTCAGCAAGACACTAACACGAGACATGCTGGATAAAGCCAAACGTCAAGGTGAGTTCGTTATACGATTGGAAGTTGATGAAGCGCTGCCGGGTGGACTGGCGATCTATGGCAGAGGGTTTGGGCGCTATCCGCTTGACCCCTGTCTCGTATTTGCGTTAAGGGAGCCATAGGGGCTGGCTCGATACTTTAGTTTGAAATTTGTGTCACCATAAACCATACTATCACTCTTAAGTCGCCGGGCATGCCCGGCACACAACATGCGGGTGCTAGGGGCCGCTCGTTCCTCGCGGCCCCAGACCCGTGACATTCACAACTTCCAAGAGGTGAACTTCTATGACCAGCACGACCAAACTAAACAACGCACTTTTTCTTGTGCCCCTCGCCTTAGTCGCACTCGCGTCTAGCGGTTGCAGTGATCGCCAGAGTTGGCAGTTTACGTTCGAGTCACAAGACGACACGGCCGTGATCGACATGGACCGCGTAACGCTCATCTTCGAGGACGTCTCGGTGATTCTGCCGGAAGGTCAAATCGGTGGCGGTGCCGGTGGCTCGCTTACCGTCGCCGGTTCCGGAACGTCGATAATTTCTGTTACGGCATTCGGTAAAACATTCACGACTTCCTACAAAAGCGGAGTGAACACGATGACATTCGAGGGATATTCACTCAAACTGCTCGATGCTGGAACTAAGTTACAGATTGGCACACAGGAATTCGATTTGACCGGAGAGAAGAAAACGGTAATCATTCGCGAAGATGGCAGCGCAAATGTTCAAGAACCTAACTGACGGGCGCAGCCCGGCTGAAACGGGGGACCTGACCCAATGTCAAACGCGTGGCGCCACGACCGGCAAATGACTTGAACGGCCGCATCCTTCGCTGGTAAGATGACCCAGGCTTTGCTGCAAGGATGCTCTAGAACCGATGTCATTTGCCATTGGAGACATGATGAATCGAGTCTCTGTCCCCCTATTCCTCTGTGTGCTAACATCCTTCTTGTCACCCCTTGGCGCCAAGCAGTATAAGCTTTACTATCGGGGTGGCCAATCGAACAGGGATGGCCATGGGTTTGTGAGTGAGTTGCCCGACGAATATCAAAGTCCGGTAGCAAACGTCCCGATCTATCAGAGCAGCCGCGCAAAGGACAATGCGCCCCTCAATGGCGCCGGGAAAAGGTCCCCCTTCTGAGCCCATCACCGGCAACTACTGGTGCGAAGGACCCACGGTCGTTAAGATCGGGGACGGCTGGCATGTCTATTTCGACAGGTACCGGCAACATCGATACGGCGTGCTTCGTTCGCGGGACCTGAAGAACTGGGAGGACATCTCGGATCAACTCACCCATCCGGGGCATGCGTCACGGTACCGTGATTGAGGCAGTGCAAGAGACGCTCGAGCAGCTAACAGAATCTACATGATGGCCTACAACCGCCCTGCCCGTTTATACTCTCATACGAGTTTTTTGACCCTACAGGCAACGAAACTGCGGGTATCATAGGGATGAATCGACCCGCATCAGGGACGGAATTTGTGAGCAGAAAAAGGAGTTAGACTGTGCGAATAACCGTTTCAACGATCATTACGCTGTTTGTCTTCGGATGCCTTTTCCTTTCCGGGTGCAGTCGCAAACACTACCGGGACCAGACTGACAAGGAGGTCTATGCACTCACACAAGAAAAGGCTGTCGGCCGGCCATGGGATGTGGGGTCCAAGTTTACCATTGAGGCGGACCGACGGTCAAGGCTGTACGATCCGAGTGACCCCAACTTCCCTGTCCTCCCCAAACCCGGCCCCTCTCTGTATGAGTACCAACTGCCGAAGCTCTCCGAGGACGGGTCCGGAACGTCACGCGAAACGGCGCGCCGCGCCGCGACCGATAACAATCGGCCTCCCTCTCAATATGCCCCGCCGCAGTCACCTGATCCGAGATCCAGCCCAGAGTCTGCAGGGCTTCCCATACAACCGATTCCGAAGAGCTACTGGGACGCAATTCCCCGGCAGTGTTTGGCGCGAATGCTGGAGTTCGAAAGCGTTCGGGCCGAATACAGCCAGCAGTATGACGCGTCTCCACCGGCGGACGTTTTGGATCATTCCCCGAGACTGTCGCTCGACGTTATCGTTAAAGGGGCCGTGCTGAACAGTCGCGAATATCAATTGCAAAAGGAGAGACTCTATCGCAGCGCACTGGCCCTTAGTCTAGAGCGATTCGATTATACCGCCAAGTTCTCAACCGGCGGCAGCCGTATCGACACGACCTACAGCAACTCACGCAGCGATGGAACCACGACCGAACGCATGGAGATTGGACCGCGTCTTCAGGTCGATAAAATGCTGGCCACGGGAGGAAGCCTGCTGGCCCGCTTCGCCAACAGCATCGTCCTGACCTTTGGAGGCCCGCAAGGTTTTACCCAAGACATCAGTTCCGAGCTGCTTTTTGGTTTCACGCAGAGCATCTTTCAGCGCGACATCCAGCTCAATCGGCTGGTACAATCCGAGCGTGATCTCGTATACGCGGCTCGTGACTACGCGCGTTTTCGCAGGCAATTCTTCTTCCAGCTTGCATCACAGTACTACGGATTGCTACGAAACTACCGCAACACGGAAATCGAATCACAGAACTATTTTTCCCTGATTCGAACCTTTGAGCAGGCGCGGGCGGAGATGCGGGCGGACGTCCAAAGGGCCCCTAATCCGGTTGCCGTCGACCAATACGAGCAGACGATGCTTTCCGGAAGGAGCGGCTTGATCACGACCTGCAACCGCCTCGAACAGGATCTGGACAGTCTGAAGTTGTCCATGGGATTGCCGACTGAGATCCCCATTAATTTAGACCTCACGGAACTGGAGCAATTGACGCTTCGTGACGAGATCGACGTGTCCGGCGAGCGTGTGCGGCGCTGGCGTAAGCGTCTCCTCGACCACCGCACTAAGGCAAGGCCCCAGCGGTCCGAAATATTGAATGCCAATATCTTCTTGCTCGAGCGGCTGCTTGAATGGCTGAGTTTGCTGAAGAAGCTCGATCGAGAACTGTCAGAGGCGGCGGAGCTTCAGGAACTCCTGGCCGGGTTTCGAATCGATCAGGCCCGCGTTGAGGTCGAACGCCATCGCATGGAGTTTAGCAAGGCACGGGATCCGGCGGCTCGTTCTCCCCTCATCTTGGTGTATCAACGCATCAACAATCTAATGGAAAGCCTCCTGGGGTTAATGGCGTATCAAGTTGAGCTTGCCGACTGGCTGAACCGCGATCAAAACGAAATCGCCGCTACCCACCTGCGTACCCAAGATCTGCAAAGGCGGCTCTCCTTGCTGAGGAGCCAACTCGGAGGGGTCCTGCAGGATCACAGGCAGGAAAAGCTCCCCGGTTTGCTCGAAGAGGCCGAGCAGTTGCGCCAAGACATCGATAGGACAGTCGATTCCCTGGACCGCTTGATTGCCGCAACTGCCGAGGCGTTCACCGAGAAGGAAAAGCTGCAAGAGGTCATCGAGAAGACCGATCAACTGCTCAAGACCACCGAGAGGCTGCTGGATTCGGCAAAGCTTGGGTTACCGCCGGTCAGTATCAGTGTGGATGAGGCGATGGTGACGGCCCTCGTTCGTCGGCTTGATCTGATGAACCAGCGCGGGCGCCTGGCGGATGATTGGCGTCAGATCAAGCTTGCAGCCGACGATTTGAAGTCGGTGCTCAACCTCAGTGCGAGTTACTCCATGGGCACGGACGACAACAAGCCGTTCAATTTCAGCGGCCAAGACGACCGAACGCAGGTGGGACTATCTTTCGATTTGCCGTTGAACCGGCGCGCGCAGCGTAACAGCTACCGGCGGGCGCTCATTGAATACCAGGAGGGCAGACGTGGTCTCATGGCGCTGGAAGACAACATCAAGTTTGACATACGTAGCGGCCTGCGGAGCCTGGCGGAAACCCGCATCCAGTATCCCATCAGTGTCACTCGGGCCTCATTGGCTGCCGAACAGGTGATCAGTGTGCGCTTGCAGTTGGCACTCGGGGTTCAAGGCATACGAAGCACCGACCTCCTGGATGCGTTACAATCTTCCCGCGAGGCCCTGATCGCCGTTGCCAATGCGCGTATTGGATATATCATCGATCGAGCGGAATTTGTCTTCAATCTGGAAATGATGCAGCTGGACCGAGCGGGCTTGTGGCCTGAAATCAACGATTCGGAGTTTCAGCCGGAACCTGATTTCGCCTACCCTGAGGGTGCCGGCCCCACCTATGGGGATATCCCCAAGAATCTGCGGATCTCGACCAAAATCAGGACAATGGTCGACTATCCCCTCCCGGGAGAAAACGTGATGATTCTCGAAGCGGATAAAGAAGCGGATGTGAGTAAGTCCCCTACGCCTTCCGCGGAGAAGCCTGGCAAGGGGCCTGATACCACCGGCGACGCGGAAAGGCCGGCGAGTGAAGCAACACCAGACTCTTCACAAGCGACCCTCTAACCTGTCTATTGAGAGGGTGACATCGCGGCGAACGCGCCCACGGTGAACAGCGCCGCGGAGACGAAACATCCCCCAATCAACAGCTTATGAGACAATTGACGGCGTCCGAGCCGTTCTTCCAAAAGCTGCCGATATTGTTCTTCTCCATCGATGCGGGCCCGGTGCAACTCCATATTCACCTCTGGTTCCCCCGTCGCCAAGATGACGAAACCACAGATGACCGAGGCGAGTGACAGAAACAGCAATATCGGCGGCATAATCTTCTGCATCAATAGCACTCTTATGTTGCGGACTTCAACGGGGGGGGGCTAAGCCTCAGGAGACGCTATTCGTGACGCAAGGCCTGGATAGGATCCAGCAGGGCCGCGCGTCGAGCGGGGTACATGCCGAAAATGATGCCGATGCTCACAGAAATTCCAAAAGCGAGTATGATCGCCCATAAGCTCAGGGCCGTGGGTATTCCCGCCCCTAATGAAACCGAAATGGGAATCGCAACCCCCAAAAAGATGCCCAGCAGTCCCCCCAGCGTGGACAACACGACCGTCTCGACCAGGAATTGAAGCGTAATGTCGCGCCGCTTGGCGCCTAAGGCCCGGCGAATACCGATTTCCTGAGTACGTTCCGTTACGGTGGCGAGCATGATGTTCATGATGCCGACTCCGCCGACAAGCAAGGAAATCCCGGCAATGGACCCCAGGACGATGTTCCAAATCCGCTTTTCCTTTTCAGCCTGGCTCAGCAATTCCAACGGAACCTGGATTTCGAAATCATCCCCCTTGGTGTGAGTTTGGTTTAAGAGTTTACGCGCCATAGCAGCCGTCTGACTCACATATTTTTCCTCTCGCACGGTCAGGGTGATCTCGCTGAGCTGAGTCCGCTCGAACTCCCGGCCCCCGGCGCGGACAATCATCTGCAGCTCGCCAAAACGCCGCTGCGCAGCGGTGATGGGGATATAGATGTCCTCGTTGAAGTCATGTCGGCCGATGGCACCGGGCATGGCGCTGCCGCTATCCTGTGTGTTCAGCACCCCCACGATGGTGTACGCCCCCGGTCCCAGGAGCAAGATCTTGCCAATCGGATCCCTATAGCTGAACAGGCTATGGGCGGCACCCGCGGCGAGGACGGCGATATTGGATGTACGCTTGAGGTCCCTCTCATTGAGGAACCGCCCTCTGCGCACCGAAAGGTTCTTAACGCCGAGATACTCCGGAGTCGTGCCCAGAATACGCGCATTCAAGATGCGGTGACGTCCGTGTTGTGCATTTCCGCGCACTAACGCGATCGGTATGGCTCGTTCCACCGTCCACATGGTTGAGGTCAAACGGTCATAATCGCGGTACCGTAAGCCGTACTCGAGCACTCGGCTGGTCTGCGTGGTGCCGTTCGACGTACCCGACGCCTGGCTCTCGTACTCCGGTTTGACACTGCGAATGATCACGTTGGTCGCGCCGAGTTGCCTGATGGTTTCGACCGCTTCCTGTTTGGATCCTTCCCCAATGGCCAGCATTGAGATCACGGAACTCACACCGAGGATGGTGCCCAGCATGGTCAGGAGGCTCCGGAGCTTGTGGAGCGTCAAGTTCTTGACAGCGAGTGATACCGTGGCAGGAAGCATGGTTCACCGATCAGCTATCAGGGCTTTCTTGCCGGTCCCTGAGCGCAGGGTCCTCGTCCCCGCGGGACCAATCCGCCGATTCCTGCAATGGCGCGCGAGAATCCTCAGGAGCGGTCTCCTGCTCGGGGTCGTCCTGCGCCGGCCCCGAGACATCTTCGCCGGGAGATGGCTCGGACACGCCATCCTTATACTCATCTACGATAGCCATGGGATTTAACACCACACGATCCCCCTCTTCGAGCCCCGCGGTAATCTCCACAAACTTGTCGTTGGTCCCTCCCAGTTCTATCAGGCGCCGTTCCACCTTGCGCTCGGCATCCACATAGCACCAGGTGTCGTTCTTGATCTGTACGATAGCTTGCACGGGAACGGTCAGTACGTCCTTCAGTCGATCGATGTGGATCTGCACCACGGCCGACATACCCGGTTTGAGCCGCGAGACCTCTTCATCGATGGTCACCACGGTCTCGTATACCTTGGTGTCCGAACTCATCCAACTGTCCTGATCCGGCAGGACGGCGAGAGAGCGCACCGTACCCTGATAGCTTCGATCCTGAAATGCATCCACGGTGATCGTCACAGGCAGGCCAATCTCGACCTGAAAGAGCACGGATTCATGCACGGCGGTGGTGACCTTCATTTTCTTGAGATTCGGCAGGGTCAGGAGGGTTTGCTGCGGACGAACCGCCGCTCCGGCGCGAATCTCTACACTGCGCCAGTGATTCGTCTCGACAGCATAGGCGACCATGCCGTCCTGCGGCGCATAGATTTTGCACTTCTCCAAATGTTCTCTGTACCGGACCAGCAGCTCTTGCTCTTTCTTTGAAGCCTCGTCCGCCGCTTCCATGGCGGCCTTGGCCTGCTCAAGCAGCGCCTGGTTGTCCTGCCGGACCTGCAGAAGGGCCCGATCGGCCGAGGCCACCTGCCCCTCCAACTGCATCTTCGTCTTGGGGAATTGATACGCCACCAGTACCTTCATTATCGAGATCGCGGTGGCCAGCCTGCGGTCCGCTTGCAGGGCATTGAGCTGTGCCTCCGCCAGTTCGCCACTGCTACGATAACCCAATTTGTTGAGCTGCTCGACCCCGGTCAGGTTGGTTTGCTCGATCAACTGCCCCGCCTGTGCTTCCTGAATCTGCAATTCCACGGTCTGCAACTCGATCTGAAATGTTCCGCCCTCTTCATCGACATACTGTTTCATCGCCAGATCGACCAGATTGACCTGCAGTTCCGCCTCTAACAAATTGGTTTGGTTTTGCGTCTGCTGGTTCTCGTACTTGACTCTGGTTTGAATCTGCTCGGAACGGGCTTTATCGGTGCTAAGGATCTGTCGGTCCAGGCGTTCCTGATGGTTGGAGGCATCAAGTTCGACGACCAGGTCGCCCTTCTTGACCGAGGAGCCATTGGGAATGACCCACAGAATCGGGGTCCCGTGGATGTTATCACCGTGAATATCGTCAACCTCGCAAATGACTTTGACTTCATCCTGGCTCTGCAAGTTCCCCCGTTCCGTGACTGTGATCTGCAGATCGCCGCGCCGGACCGTGTGATAAATAAGCAACGGGTCGGAAATACCCAGACCACTCGACAACAGGGTGACGATGGCAATCAACAGAGTGCCTCCGCCAGCGAACAAGACTATAGTTTTCATGGCAGTTGTTCCTTCATCGCAATCTTGTCTTTCAGTCCGCTTTCAATCCGTGCGATCGGCGCGCCGAGTACGTTTCGTTCTCGGGCCGTTTGTGATCCCCGTGTTCCGTTTGTGGTGGGTGCGATGGGTCTGTTCTCCATAGACAGGCCGTCATCATAGCCCGTCCACAGTATGAATCAACAGAAGCAGTTTTTAGCTTCTACATCCAAATGACTTCCCGTTTTTAACTCTGTGACTCTATACTACTCTACTATATCACTGTTGTTCCGCAGTGAAAGGTTATTTTCCGGGGCAAGCGCATCCTCTTAACGCTGGCGACCAACAGCCCTTTCTCTTCTCCGTCTACGGATGTCCGCAAGGCCATCATCAGTCATCAGTTCTTGGCTGTGATGGGCGAAAAAGAGGGGTGGCCATGATCCCGAGGTTTCCTTGTTGCCGCTGCCAACTGCAGTTTGGAAGAAGATCTTGCCCCCCCAGACGATTGGCGAGGAGTCACCTGGAAATGGCAGTTCCATTCCTTTTTGTTGGTCTTTCTGATCGGCAACATGGTCATCATTCCCATGCTGGGCGATAAGCCTGTGCTACGCGTGCAGCTCAGTGCGGTCAAACTACTGGGCCGCCAACCATGCGATCTCTCCGGGCGACAGGGCGCGATGTTCTGCCGCGAGACGGCCGGCCCGCCAGCTCAGGGTCAGGTTCAAGTCTTCCAGTTCGACACCGTTGGCTGGGAGAATTCCCACGGGAAGGCCGGGATAGCGATGAACTGGACTTCACTGAGACCCACCTGTCCGATGAATCCATGGCCGCTCGTGATGGTCATTCTCACGGACCTGGCCTGTACGCCGCCGAGGGCAATGGTGGTGTTGGCGGCGTAGCCGGCTAGGCCCGGAGCCTGGTTCAGGGGTCCGACACCGTCGACGACGGTGAAGTCCGCAACGTTGTTTGAAACCTCGAGGATCACGTCCTTGACACCAAAGCCCAACAGGGGCTCGATCAACTGATTCTGATTCCAGACGTGCATCTCGTGCAGGGAATAGCTCTGATCGAAATCAAACTGAATCGTGGGCAGCATGTTTCGTGCACTGAGCCACATGTCGGTCTCACTGATACTATGCAGACCATCGGTCAGACCTGAGCCGTTTACAGTGTTTTGCGCCCCGGTGGTATCGTTAAACTGACTACTGGCCGTGGCTATGACATTGGTGATGAGGTTTGCCACCGCCTCGGTGGTAAAGTTCCAGACTTCACCGGCGTGAACGGTAAAGTCGGGTGCACCATTGACTTCGTCCACACGCCAGTAGTAGATCGTCTCCAACTCGGTCGCCGGAACCTCCACCGTCGTCTCGGCAATACGGTGGGCCACCCGCACGTCCGGGCTGGCGATGTTGACGTCCTCGAAACTGGCACTGTAGTAAACCGTGTGTGTCTTGGCGAACTCACTGGGTGCCCAGCTCAGTTGATTCACATAGTAAGGCACATCGGGGTTCTCATGGGATGGACTGGGGCCGGAGGCCAGATTCGGTGGAATGGGCCCAATACCGTCCATGGCCTCCTGAATCTCTTCCTCTGTGAGTTCGATATCGTAGATGCGGAGATCGTCGATCAGGCCGGTGTACCACCTGTCTGTGTTGTTGTAGCGACGACCCAATCTGACCTCGAAGTTTGCGGTCGGATGGAAGGGATCAGGGTCAGTATTCGTCCTGGTGTCGAGGACGCCATCCAAGTACAAGTTAACGCCGCTGTTGTAGGTAGAGTTCGGCGCCACCGTCATGGCGATATGATGCCATTCGCCGTCGTTCATGGTGGTGTCACCCTGGGTATTGCCTCCGCCGCCCTCCGCACGTGTTCTGCCATTGTTGATCCGGAATTCCATTCTATTACCGCCACCGGTGCTGCCCCAGCCCACAATCTCACCGTTGGCGGAGGTCCTGACCCACGCCGCGACGCTCCAATCCGGCGTGTCCGTCCCATCGCCAACAACGCCCTGGTAGCCTTCCATCACCACATGATCGGGGTTACCGTGAAACTCCAGCGCCTCCTTAAAGTAACCGGGCACAAGCGTGGGATTTCCATTGAGTGTGCCATTACGGTCATTACCGGATGAGTCAAGCAAATCACCATCAAACTTCCACCAGCCAACGGGGCTCGGGTGGGCTCCGCCCGTCACAGCAAAACCGAGTATCAAGACAGAAGAAGTGAGGTAAACTAGATTTCTGCACATGGCAATCTTCCCTAGGATTAATGAAACATTCTAAACGTGTGTGTCTGATCTTGGAAACGCGCGTATGCGCTGGAACTGCATGGGTCACACCCCCGATCCAGGCTAGATCTACAGGCCCAGATGCTGATCGTTCGGACCAATGCCGTCAGGGTATTAATTCTTCAGGACGGCATCCATTACTTTATGCTACCGACCGCTAAAAATCAACACCTTGTACAAATAGACAAAAAAAGCAAGGTCCCTGTGTCCACGGTCGCCACCTTCTGTGCCGAAAAAATATGCCCCCCCTTCAGGGCAGTCGCATATAAACTCCGGCACATGTTAATACCGCTTTTTTTACCCCTCGCCGGAGTCTTGCGCGTGTAGTCATCAGTGGCTTGGCAATCTGTTTTGGCCCAATACGGGTCACCGATGACTGATGACTGATTACCTGAGCGCCAACAATGCGGCGTGTTGGAATGAACCATGGGAGCGACGCCGAGCAAACAGTGTTTGGTCATGGCAGAATATCTATGACGTTACAATTGTACTGGGAAAGAATTGGTAATGCTTTTGATTGTGATTGAAATATCGACTATAATTTCGATTGCCGAAGATGATTTACAGCCAGATTTGACGATGCGATAGAGTAGTCCTTGGGAGACTCGTCGTGAAGAAAGAAGCCTTTACCCTGATCGAATTGTTGGTTGTCATTGCCATCATTGCCGTACTCATGGCGGTGTTAATGCCGGCCTTAAATAGGGCCCGCGAGCAGGGGAAACGGGCGGTGTGTCTCAACAGACTCAAACAGCTTTCTCTGGCGTGGATTCTCTATGCTGATGAGAATGACGATAAGCTGGTCAGTAGCGAAGCCGGTGGCATGGGTGGCAGGTTCCCTTCTGCCTGGGTAGGTGTCACCTGGGCACGGGATTGGAATGCCGGGGGAGTCTTGCCTGAGGCTGAACAAATAGAGGGTATTAAAGACGGGGCGCTCTGGCAATATTACAAGGATATTGAGTTGTGCGTATGTCCAACCGGTTTTCGGGGAGAGTTGCTCACCTATGCCATGATGATTTCCATCAATGGCCGGTCCGTACAGGGCAGTCCAGTTTACAAGAAACGCATCAGGATTCCCCAGCCGGCCATGCGGCTCGTGTTCATGGACGAGGGGCTGGCATCGCCCGATGCCTACGCAGTTCAATATGATAGGGCCCAGTGGTGGGACCAGCCAGTCACGCGACACGGCGATGGCACGAACTTCACCTTTGCCGATGGTCATGCCGAATATCATAAATTGCGTGGCGTAGAAACGATCAAACAGGGCAGGTCCCAGACGCGCACCTGGGCCGGCAGCTTTTTGCCTAAAACCGATGAAGGCAAGGAGGATGTGCAATGGATGCAAAGGGGTATATGGGGAAAACTCGGGTACAAGCCCTAGGCTGTGTCGGAAACATTATGGCGACAAGAAGCATTTTGTGCTATCGTACGAAGGACTGAAGCAATCGACGCTATCTGCAATGGTGACGGATAGCGTGCCTTAGAGACCCATTTTTTAGAAGGAGGAGCATCATGTGCAGAAGATCGATTTGTTTGGTTTCTTTAAATGAATTAAATAAAAGGAGCGTTTTCTCGATGCTATCAACAAAAACCTGCAAAATTCTTACAGTTTTATGTCTCGCTGTATGCTTAAGTAGTGTCGCGTATGCACAAAAAGTAGCGGCTGTCAAAGGACACGCCAGCTCAGCTGTAGGAACTATGGTCGCGGTATATGCCACCGAAGTAATCACCTACGGTGCTGGAGCGGCCGATATCAGTGCAATGTGGCCAGATCTGGACAGCTTTGACATGATCTGGTTGGGTTTTCCGAACAATAACGCTGGGGTTTTTGACACCTTCACAGCGAACGCCGAGGCATTTCAGGCTTGGCTGGACCGTGGCGGAAAATTTGTTGCCACAACCGCGTCCAGCAATATTCAACAAGTCTATGAATTAATGCCCGGAACGGTCGCAACCCAGAACCAACATCGCTCCTTTGAGGCGGCACATGTGGTAGATCCAAGCCACCCCATCGTGACAATGCCCAATGATATTTCGGATGATGCCTATTACGATGCCTGGGCATGGACATCGGGCGATATTTATCTCGCATATGACGGTTATGACGTGATTGCATCGGAAACTAACGGCGATCCGACATGGATTGTCCATAAGTCGATGCCAATTGTCCTTACCACCATTCAACCGACCTGGTCTGGGCACCCACATCCCGAGATGGTTCAGAATATTTTTGAATACCTTGTCAATTTCGTTGGTCGTGAGAATGCCTCTGGCCCCAGCCCGGAAGATCAACTAGGGGATACGGCCCGAGACAGTGAATTGTCCTGGAATGCCGGGCCCGTGGCGGGTTCCCACAATGTCTACTTTGGCACATCATTTGATGATGTGAATGACGCCACCGCAGCCAGTCCGGTGAACGTCAGCGCGGGACAAACAGACACAAGCTTTGATCCCGGTCGTCTCGATTTCGGTCAGACCTATTATTGGCGTATAGATGAAGTCAATGCATCTCCGGACAAAACGGTGTTCAAGGGGAGAGTCTGGAGCTTTACAGTTGAGCCCATCGCCTACCCCGTAACCGGCATCACCGCGGCCGCCTCCAGCACCTTTGGCGTTTCCGGGCCTGAGAAGACCATCGACGGCTCTGGTCTGGTGGACGATCTCCATGGCGTAGACGCCGCAGACATGTGGATCAGCGCTGGCATCCCGGCCACCATCGAGTACGCATTCGACCGGGCCTACAAGCTGCACGAGCTTTGGATCTGGAACTCCAATCAGCTCATCGAGGCCTTCGTGGGGTTCGGCGCCAAAGATGTGGTCATCGAACATTCTTTAGATGGCGAGAACTGGACCGTTCTCGACGGCGTCGGGCCCTTGGCCCAGGCCTCCGGGCTCGGCGGGTATGCCGCCAACAACACCATCGATTTCGGTGGCGCCGTGGCCCAGCATGTTCGTTTGACCGTCAACAGTGTCCAGGGGATCGCGCCGCAGGCCAGCCTGAGTGAGGTACGGTTCTACTATATTCCCACCCTTGCCACTCGACCCAGTCCGGCATCAGGGACCACCGACGTGTCGCCCGATGTCCCCCTAGCATGGGGCCGTGATGGACGGGAGGCGGGTAGCCACGATGTATACGTTGGCACCGATTCCAACAATCTGTCCCTGGCCGGCAGTATCAGCGCCAGCAGCTTCGACACCTTGGCTGTGGATCTTCAACTGGGTCAGACCTATTTCTGGCGTGTCGATGAGGTCAATGAAGCCATGGACCCGAGCACCTGGACGGGTGACATCTGGAGCTTTAGGACGGTGGACGCCATCGCCGTCGACGACATGGAGAGTTACAAGGACGAAGAGTTTTTCGAGATCTGGGCCACCTGGGTCGATGGATTCGACGATCCAAGCAATGGGTCCCTGGTGGGCGGCATCACGGGTACGCCAGAGACCGAGATCGTCAATGGAGGCAGTCAATCCCTTCCCCTCACCTTTGGCGAAGGCGGCGCCGCAGTGTCAGAGACGACGCGGACCTTCGACGCTCCGATGGATTGGACCCGGCATGGCATTAAGAGCCTATCCCTGGTGGTCTTCGGCACGACGGGTAACAGTGGTCAACTGTACCTGAAGATCAACAACACCCGAGTAGATGGGGGCCCTGACATCTCTCAGCCGGGATGGCAGGCCTGGATCATCGATCTATCCACGGTGGGCGGTGATGTGCAGAATGTCACGAGCCTGACCATCGGTGTGGACGGCGCCAATGCATCAGGCACGGTATACATTGATGAGATTCGCCTGTATCCCAAAGCCGCTGAGTGGGTTACACCGACAGCGCCGGACAGTGCCAATCTGCTGGCGCATTACACCTTTGACGGCGATGTCACCGATAGCTCCGGCAACGGTCATCACGGTGAAGCAAATGGCGACCCCGTCTATGGAGACGGTATAGACGGTCAGGCCCTGCAGTTCGACGGCGTGGATGACTATGTGAACGTGGTGTTGGATATCCCGGAAAACGGCAGTGCAACATCGTTCTGGTTTAAGACGACCAATCCGGACTGCGGTTTATATTCCGTGGCGCAGAATCCTCTGGGCGGTGGCGGCCACGACCGACATATCTTTTTGGTCAATGGCAATGTCCGTATTCGGCTTTGGAATACGGAGATCCTTACTGCAAGGGGGTTGGACGTTGCGGACGGGCAGTGGCACCACGTTGTACACACCTACGGTGACGCCATTGGCGGTCAGAAGGTGTATGTAGACGGATTACTGATGGCCAGCGGCACGAAGGCCCAATCTGACTTTGACTGGCAGGAGCGGGTGCACTTTGGCTTCTCAAATGACGCGGCCAGTAACTACCTGGAGGGCATGCTCGATGACGCCCGTATCTACGACCGGGCTGTAACCCAGGCGGAGGCCGCTTGGCTAGCCGGTAAGGCAGATCCTGTCGTCGTACCATTTTGAGCCATAGACCTACACGCACGAATTCAGCAGGCAATGAAGGCGCGCGCATCATGGGAGTTGATTAGAACCTTCTTCAGGCGATCCACACTGACAGTGTGGATCGCCTTATCTTTTTTTATGATGAAAGGAAGTACGTCACAATTTCGGTCAGCCGGAGACCGGAGAAACCGTAAGTCGTTGTAAAAACATGAGTTGCGATGATATCTTTTTTGCGCCGTACGGGCTCCTAGTTCTGGAACGTCAGGATTTCGGCAGCAAACAGCCCCATCGCTCCTACCTTGATTCGAATCCGTGAACGGCTACAATAAAGGCCTTGCAAGCGCGCTCCGCAAGTGACGCTCCATTTCCATTGATCAGCCTTGATTCCTGGCGTATAATCATTTCTGTGCTCGCTAAATCAAAATGCCTATTAGATTGATAAGGAGGTAATTATGCTCAAGCAAAGAGGTTTCACCTTGATTGAGTTGTTGGTTGTCATTGCCATCATTGCTGTCTTGATGGCCATTCTCATGCCGGCCCTGGGCAAGGCAAAAGAACAAGCTCAGGCGATTTTCTGTCAGGGAAACCTAAAGGGATTTACCCTGGCTATGGTTATGTATGCTCAGGAGAACAATGATAATTTTCTCAATTCGCGCAAGGCCTACTTCACAACGGATCAGCGTTTACCAGGCGAAACCATCGGTGGATCACATATTCATTCAAGATGGTATAATCGTCAGGTGAATTTGAAGAAACATCCGGAGTTTGGCAGCGAATTCTTTAAATATCTGGCTGAAGCCAAAGCATTGATTTGTCCGACCTTCAAAACGCTTGCTAAAAGCAAGGGGGCAATGATAAACAATGATGTCAGTTGGTCAGGCGCTGAAGATGATAGTCTCTACGACCCATGGCATAACTACACCATGAACGCCTATCTTGGCCCTCGATCATCACAAGCATTTGTCGCCAAGACCAGCCAGGTGAAGAATCCTTCAACTGTATTTGTCTTTGCGGACGAGGGCCCATACAGGGTCAATGGTATTGTTAGCACTGGATTGAATGATACGCAATTATGGGTTGTCGGTGTCGCCAACGAGCAAGCTTGCCTAGATGCTATCAGGCAGTTTGGCCATAAAGATCGTGTTAAACCAGGTCCTGGTGGCTATGGCCAGTTCGTTGACATTATTGGTGGTTTCCATGGTGCACCTTCCGGTGATGTGACCGCGGGAAAAGGTAACTGCACCTTTGTTGACGGACATGTTGCACCAGTGAGTCGAGATGACAGTTTTGGCGTAGCCTGGCCTAAATAAGGGAACGGCAACAAATAAATTGGACAATATGGGGTCCAAGTGTGCCCCATATTGGGTCGCGCCCGATTGAGCGAAACCACAGGCGTAGCTGTCCTACGTCGCGGATTTCGCGCTTGAGAAGCGATCGAAGATGGGGTGCAATTGGGCATTCAAAAGTCCAAGTTATTTCTTGCCGTTCCCTAAGCAGCAACCTCAGTTCTGCTGGGTTGGGTATTATCTACTTATCAGTTGTTGAACTCTTAATTCATTGGCTAATTCTGCACTCCCTGCGCTTGACAAGCGCAGCTTGCCCCGCTTTAACCATTGATTCGCTATCCTTCCGGTGCTAGAATTACAGCAATCCGTTGAATCTAGACATTCGCTTGGCAGAGGTGGAAGGCTCACCGCCCCGTCCACTCTAGGCTTTGTCGGAAAACTTGCTCGTCGGCCCGAGAGCGAGCAGTTTTTTCGTCTGGCAAAGGCGGCGAAGCAGGCGGTATTGGTTTCATCGTCGATGGAGCCGGATGCAGCCAGGCGGAACAAGGGCCGCTCGAAGCCAGATCGACTTTTCCGACACAGCCGAATGACACAGGAAAAACATATGCATCTCTACCAGAATTGGGATCGTTCCACTGCTCATGTATCGATCCTCTGCGCGATCCTCACACTGCTTGTCGTCGATTCCGTGCGCAGCGACGATGCACCGATCAGCTTCAATCGCGATATTCGACCTATTTTATCTAATAACTGCTATGCCTGCCATGGGCCGGACGAACAGCAACGCAAGGCGAAGTTACGCTTCGACAGGAGAGACGGCGTGTTCTCGCCACCCAGCGGTTCTCCCGTGATTTTCCCCGGCGATCCGGACAAGAGCGTCATGGTCTTCCGCATCACCCACCCAAACGACGACGTTCGCATGCCGCCTCCGGACCAAAAATACCAGTTGACGCAAGAACAGATTGCACTGCTTAGCCGATGGATAGAACAGGGTGCGACGTGGGAAAGACACTGGGTCTATATGCCCCCGCAGCGTCCGGCCATCCCAAACATCAAGAACGGGGCCTGGGTACAAAACGAGATCGATTCTTTCGTTCAGGCGAGACTGGAGGCCGAAGGGCTCAAACCCTCGCCGGAAGCGGAGAAACGGGTTCTGATCCGTCGGCTCAGCTTCGATCTCACCGGCCTGCCGCCCACGACGGCGGCCGTCGATGATTACTTACGGGACGAGAGTCCTAAGGCCTATGAGAAGGTTGTCGATCGCCTCTTGGGTTCGGCGAGCTATGGGGAGCGCATGGCTATGTCTTGGTTGGACCTGGTACGCTATGCCGATACCTCGGGGTATCATTCCGACGAAAACATCAGCGTCTGGCCTTACCGTGACTACGTGATTCGGGCGTTCAATGACAACATGCGCTATGATCGATTCACGCGCGAAAACCTTGCCGGCGATCTGCTCCCCAACGCGACCCCCGAACAGCGGGTCGCATCGGCCTTCAATCGACTCAATCAGACCACCGCCGAAGGGGGTGCCCAGGCCAAGGAGTACCTCGCCATCTACGCCGCCGATCGGGTACGGGCCGTTTCGACGGTCTGGATGGGGGCGACCCTAGGCTGCGCCCAGTGTCACGACCACAAGTTCGATCCCTATACCACGAAAGACTTTTACAGTTTGGCCGCCTTCTTTGCAGATGTGACAGAACCCGGTGTCTATCGCGGCCGCAGCAAGTGGGAACCCGTCGTGATGCTCCCCAGCGAGGAACAACAGGCGAATCTCCAAGAGATCGACGTTCAACTCGAACGCCTGCAAGGGCTGTACGAATCTCCAAGCGCCGAACTGGAGACGGATCGAAGGACATGGGAAAGGGAAACGCTGTCCCACTTGGACTCATTGCAACCCGCGGATCTCGTCTTGATCGACGACGAAGAAGACCACGGTGGCAAAACACTAGGCGAGTGGCGATTGATCGGTCAGGCGGACGGACCTGTCTTGAGCGGCAAACACGCGCGCATTCAAAGCACGAAAGAAGATGAGACGATACAACATGGCTTCGATCGATCGACTCGGAAAATACGCCTAATGGCAGGAGATACCTTCTTTGCGACGGTTTGGATGGATCCCATAAATCCTCCCCAGACCATCATGCTGCAGTGGAACGATGGCGATTGGGAGCATCGAGCTTTTTGGGGCCAGGACAAGGTCAGCTACGGAGGCATTGGCGAGGACACACCAGGGCACAGACCCATGGGTGCCTTGCCCGCCGTCGGTGAATGGATACGGCTGGAAGTCAAACCGGGACGGGTCGGATTGAGACCAGGCAGCCTGGTCAAGGGCATGGCATTGACCCAATTCGGCGGTACCGCCTATTGGGATGAGGCCGGCATTGCCACCACCGAACAATCAAATGCCCGACGTGCCAATCCAAAAGAAGTGCTGGAAGCGCTGCAGGTCGCAGAGAGCGTCCGGACGAAAGACCAGCGTCAACGCATCGACGCGCATTTTCGGGCAATGACGCCCAAGCTGGCCTCGATTCGCCGGGAAAAAGATGAGTGGCAGGCCAAGAGAGCAGCGGCGCAGAAAGAGATCCCCTACTGCTTAACCACCGTATCGACACAGCCTCGACCCATGCGGGTCTTGCCCAGGGGCAATTGGATGGACGATTCGGGTGATCCTGTTCAATCCAATACACCCGGTTTTCTGCCGCCTCTGAAGAACGTCAACCTCCGTCGCGCCACCCGCCTGGATCTGGCCAATTGGCTGATATCGGAGGAAAACCCCATGACCTCCAGGGCCTTTGTCAATCGCGTTTGGGCCATATTCTTTGGAAGGGGCCTCTCAAAGGTGCTCGATGATTTGGGATCTCGGGGCGAGTGGCCCATACATCTCGAACTCCTCGATTGGCTGGCGGTGGAGTTCATGGAGACCGATTGGAATGTCAAGCATCTCGTCAAGCTGATCGTAACCTCCGGCACCTACCGCCAATCCTCGAAGCCCACCGCGGCACTGCGTGAAGAAGATCCCTACAACCGCCTGCTCGCACGCCAGTCGCGTCGCCGGCTCGACGCCGAGATGATTCGCGATCATGCGCTGTCCGTCAGCGGACTGTTGGTGGACAGGATCGGCGGCAAGAGCGTGAAACCCTATCAACCGGCGGGCTACTACGCCAATTTGAATTTCCCCAAGCGGACCTATCAACACGACTCCGGTGAGAACCAATACCGCCGGGGCCTTTATACCCACTGGCAAAGGACCTTCTTGCATCCCAGTCTGATGGCCTTCGATGCGCCCAGCCGCCAGGAGTGCACGGCACAACGATCAATCTCCAACACACCGATCCAGGCACTCACCCTCCTAAACGATCCAAGCTACGTCGAAGCGGCGATGGTCTTTGCCGCTCTGATTATGAAGGAAGCCGGCCCTTCCACTGTCGATCGAATCGCATGGGCCTATCGAGAGACATTGGGCCGACGCCCCATGCCCGACGAACTCCAACTGCTCACGACCCTGTACACCAAGCACCTGGACAACTACGCGTCCGACGAAAGGGCCGCGAAGGCGCTAGGGGCGGTGGGACAGGGGTCTACGCAGGAAGACATTCATCCCAGCGAACTGGCCGCATGGACCTCGGTAGCGCGGGTCCTGTTTAATCTGCACGAGGGAATCACGCGATATTAAGGGAGCGGCAGAAATAACCTGGACTTTTGAATGCCCAATTGCACCCCAAATTGTCCAAGTTATTTCTTGCCGATCCCTGAACGTAACGAGTCATCGAACGAGGACCAACATGAAACACCAAGACAGCATGAACGAATCACTGACCCGACGCACCTTCCTGGGGAAGACGACGCAGGGACTAGGGGCATTCGCGCTCGCCTCGATGCTCGATGCCTCCCTCCTGCCGGGAGCGACCAACAACAGAACACGCAAAGTCGATAAGTGGCGCGGCATCATTACCACACCCCATGTGTCCGCCAGGGCCAAGCGGGTGATCTATCTCTGTATGGCCGGCGGGCCGTCCCATCTGGAGACCTTTGACTACAAGCCCAAACTCGCGGCGTTGGACGGCCAGCCGATGCCGGAATCGTTCACCAAGGGTCAGCCGATTGCCCAGCTCCAGGGGAAACCGCTCAAGTGTCTGGCGCCGCAGTACACGTTTAGCCGGCACGGCAGATCGGGTCAGGAGATCAGCGACGCCTTCCCGCAACTCGGCAAGATCGCCGATGACATCTGTATCGTTCGATCCCTCCAGACCGAGCAAATCAATCACGATCCTGCCCATACGTTTATGAATACGGGGACGGGCATTGCCGGGCGACCGAGCATGGGATCCTGGCTGCTCTATGGGCTGGGCTGCGAGGCAGAGGATCTGCCCGGCTACGTGGTTCTGACTTCCTCCGGAGGGGGTCAAGACCAACCCATCGCCGCGCGTCAATGGCACAGCGGATTCCTGCCGGGTCAATTTCAAGGCGTGCAACTCCATTCAAAGGGCGATCCCGTTTACTATGTCAACAGCCCCAAGGGCGTCAATGCAGAGCGGCAACGGGATGTTGTCGATACCGTGCAGGCCCTCAACAGGATGCTCGACAAAGTGGTCGACGACCCGGAAATCGCCACGCGTATCAGACAATATGAAATGGCCTTTCGCATGCAGACCAGCGTGCCCGAGTTGACCGATGTGTCTAATGAGCCGCAGCATATTCTGGATCTCTACGGGGCCAATCCGGGAGATGGATCGTTTGCCTCGAACTGTCTCCTGGCGAGACGGCTGGCAGAACGGGGTGTCCGTTTCATACAGCTCTATCACCGTGGTTGGGACCATCACGGCGCCATCAAGCAGGGGATCAAGACCACGGCGAAGCTGGTCGATCAGGCCTCGGCGGCGCTCATCCTTGACCTCAAGCAGCGGGGCATGTTGGACGATACTTTGGTCATCTGGGGCGGGGAATTCGGACGCACCCCCATGGCGCAGGGCAACGGACGCGACCACCACATTCGGGGGTTTTCCATTTGGATGGCAGGCGGCGGCATCCAAGGCGGCATCACACACTGTCGCACCGACGATCTCG
>JADFMM010000317.1 GCA_022563885.1 Planctomycetota bacterium
TGAGAATAAACGACCCCAATGCCGAAGATCAGGTGAGTCCGGCCATTGCCGTTACCGGCAGCAGTCCCAACACCGTGTTTGTGGCATGGCAGGATGATCGCGGCGGATCTCAGGATATCTATGTGGCGTCCTCTACTACGTTATTTGCCAGTCAGACGCTTGCGCAGGTTACATCACATGCCAGTGATCAGACAGGGCCTGTCATGGCGGTCGGAGCGAGTAATACTGTGTATCTGGCCTGGACGGATAGGCGTAATGGGACTGCTGATGTTTATGGTGCCTCCTCTGGGAGTTCATGGGCTGAGACCCCGATTGTGACCGGTTCAGGCAATCAATCGAGTCCTGCTCTGGCTATTGAATCCGGCGAGTCCGTGTGCCATTGGCTGTGGGTAGATGATGCACCCGGCTATGCAGATATCTACTATGCTCAGTCTAATGGTCTGCCTGCTGCGGCCATGTCAGGCAGCAGCATCCTGGATGAGACCAATACCAATCCATCCTATCCCGAAATAATCGCTGGTATTGGTCGTGTATTTGCCTGTTGGGCGGATGATCGCTCAGCGAGTGATGGCGATCTCTACTTTGCGGAAATAAGATCGAGTGCCGCAGGCACCAATGTCCTGGTAGGGGATGATGGGGCCAACTCCAATCAAATTGAACCGGTTTTGGGCCTGGATGCCCAGGGGGAGCCCTTCGTGGTCTGGACCGATGATCGTGGTAGTCCTACCGAGATCTACGGAGCCGGCACCACCTACGTGGATGCCCAACCCCTGCACGCTTCGACCATTGTGGCCTCTCAAGGAGGCGTGGTGGGGACCGCGCCGCAATCGATCACGAGTGTGGGCGACGCATCGGTCGTGGTTCCGGCAGGGGCGTTGAAAAACGATCTCATGATTACGATCGCAGAGATACACAACCCTCCGGCCTTTGCCTCGGAACAACTCAGTGCCTTTGACTTTGGACCCAGTGGGATTCAGTTCAATGAGCCGGTCACGATCACCATTCCCTATGAGTTTTCGGATACCGCCAGCCAGGCGCAGGTCTTTTGGTTTAGCTCCCTAACTGATGCCCTGAGCGAACAGGGGATTACGGATGTACAGGATATCACGATCTCAGCGACCCTGCACGCTCTGCGCTTTAAGACTACTCACTTTACGCCCTTCTACATCTTGCGCGGAAGCCCAGGTGGCGGAGGTGGCGGCTGCTCGCTGTCACATGCCAAAGGGGTAGGCATGGGAGAGTTCTTTATTCCCTACGGGGTATTGGCAGTGTTTCTGTTTTTTAGTAAGTGGAAGAGTCGGCGGGCAAGTAAGTAAACCACGAAAGATACAATTTATAAACTCACACTGAGGCACGGAGACACTGAGGTAAATAAATATCTTTGTGTACCCTGTGGCTCTGTGTGATCACACCCATTCGCTTCGCTCACTTGAGACACGGAGACACGGGGATATAAAAAACTCTGTGTCTTTGTGCCTCCGTGTGAACAATTATGTCTATGCTGTTTCTGAGATTAGCGAGGATCAGTGGTTAAGGCTGTTTCCTTAGATTAGTGGTTAAGAAACTGTGACAAGCGAGGTGAATTTACTACTGTATGTCTGAATTAGAGGATATTCTAACATCGGTTGAGGTGGCTGTATCAACCGAACATGCTGGTTATCCCGAGGTGCCTCCGTATTCACCTGGTACGGCTTATTCCGAATATCCATTTGGGGCTGATACCTTTTCTGGAGAGATAAATCATGCGTATGAAGGTGTACGCGATTCGCTGTGGTTATTAAAGCTAGATGTGGAACATTACGGTCAAGAGGACTGGAATCCACTGGGTCGCGTCATTTTCCCTGGCAATTCAGTGGTGCTTAAACCAAACCTGGTTCGACATTTTCGAGATACTCACGAAGGCCATGATGATTGTTTAATCACGCATGGATCTGTGATTCGAGCAGTATTGGATTATGTGTATATTGCATTGAAGGGAAAAGGCAGAGTTGTCATTGCTGATGCGCCGCATAATGATGCAGATTTTGACGTGATCCGCCAGATGGCTTGCTTGGATGAGATACAGGACTTTTACCGTCAGCATGCCAATATTGATGTGGAGGTCTATGATCTCCGGCCTGAACAGGCCATTAAGATTGATGGCGTTATTGCTGGCCATGAGTCCTTGCCTGGTGATCCGGCAGGCTTTGTCAAGGTGTGTTTGAACCAGTACTCCATGTTCAATGAAGTGTCAGATTTGAATCATTTATTGTATGGCTCGGAGTATGATACCAGCGAGTTGCAGTCTCATCACCATGACGGGATTCATGAGTATCTGATCTGCAAGACTATCCTGAATGCCGACTGTATCATCAATCTCCCAAAGCTCAAGACGCACAAAAAAACAGGGTTGACCGTGTGCTTGAAAAATCTGGTGGGAATCAATGGCAATAAGAACTGGTTGCCGCATCATCGTTTGGGGACACCTTCTCAGGGCGGCGATCAATTTGCAGATGAAGGCTTCAAACATAACCTTGAGCAAAAAACAATGGCTGGTTTTAGGAAGATATTTCCTCTGCTTGGCCCACTGAGGAAGTTTTTGGCAAAGCCCCTAAAAGCCATGGGGGCCAAGTTCTTTGGTGAGACTACCAAGGATACTGTTCGGTCTGGAAACTGGTATGGAAATGATACAACATGGCGCATGGCACTTGATCTGAACCGTATCCTGATGTATGCGGATTGCAATGGCCAAATTCAGCCAAAACCAGTACGACGATTGTTTTGTGTGGTGGACGGTATTGTGGGGGGAGAGGGGAATGGGCCTATGGATGCCACACCCAAAGGTTGCGGAAGTGTTATTAGTGGCATGAATCCCGTCGCGACTGAGATGGTGTGTGCCAGGCTGATGGATTTTGACTATCAAAAACTACGTTTTCAGCAGTAGAAGGATGTTTGGATTGTATATCCAAGATTCAGCGTCTCCGCAGGGGGCTGTTGTTTTTGTCGTTTAAAACAACGGAGACCGTTTGTTGAATTCATGTGATAAGCTCGCTTAACCAAAGTGACTTCTGCAAAAGGTCTTCAAGCTGATTCGATCGTCGTCAGAAGACGACCCTTTAGCTGTCGCGCCAGCATTCGTGTCAATTCGTCTAATTCGTGGTTAATTATTGCTGTTTTTAGATTATCGAAAATTCGTGTCAAAAAAATACGAAGCCCTCTAACCTTCAATACTTATACTACCCAATCTCCGTGTCCCCGTGCCTCCGTGTGAGACAATGTGGTTGAGATTAGTGAAGATTAGCGAGGATTAGTGGTTAAGGCTGTTTCCTTAGATCAGTGGTAATCGCTACTCTTATTATGTTGACAGCATTAGATTGATGGCATATAATGCTGTCATTATGATGGCTTAATGTGATACCTTTCTCTGGAGGTTTTTATGAAGGCTTTCACAATACGCGGTGTTGAACCGGAAGTGGCTGAAAAACTGAAGATGACCGCGCAAGAGCAAGGTAAAAGCGTTAATCAGATCGTCCTTGATTTTATTAAAAAGAACCTCGGTTTTGAAAAAGGAAAAAAACATTCTCAAGAATATACTGATCTCGACGATCTTTTTGGGAGATGGACTGAAGATGAATTTAAGATGATCCATGATAGAATAAATCAGTCGCGTCAAATTGATCAAGAACTCTGGAAATGAGAAAAGTATTGATTGATACCAATATATACTCATTCGCCATGAAAGGCGATGCCGGTGTTGTCAGTACCTTGAGAAAAATTGATTTGATTGCTATTTCATCAATAACTATTGGTGAACTTTTGTCAGGATTCAAAGGCGCTAGTCGTGAAGAAAAAAACAGGGACGAACTCAATACTTTTCTGGATTCTCCAAGAGTTGTTATTCATCCCATTGACGAAGAAACCGCTGAATTCTATGCGTCGATTCTGACTAATCTGAAAAGTGCGGGCACACCGATTCCCACGAACGATATATGGATTGCATCTGTTGCTTTTCAGTACGGTTATAAACTGTTTTCAAATGATAGCCATTTTAGATTCATTCCAGGAATCGTCAGGTTGATCGGATAATGGGAACCACGAATTGCACGAATTGACACGAATAGAATAGACCCATAATAAAAGAAAGCAACAGAAGATACTAACCACTAATCTCCACTAATAGAATAAATCAATGAAAAGAAATATTAACCACGAGATGAGAGATGGGATTTCCAGAGTCATTAATGGAACCATTTCTTGAATCTCTGTGTCCCCGTGCCTCCGTGTGAAACAACGTAGCTGGTTGAAAAGAGAGAGAGAGTATGTTTATGACAAAAAATGAAAACTCCACTGTCAATCAGGTCGTTATTGCGGCTGTTGTGGCTGCTTTGCTAATGGCTGCCCTCGGAATTGGCCATCGTGTTTTGGCTGCGAGGCTCGCAGCTCCCGTGAACACCAAGCCCATTTCTTCGGATGCCTTGGAAGGTTTACCTATGCAAATTGGCGATTGGAGGGGCCAGGAGGCACCTGTCGATGAGGCAGTCGTGCGTGCGACTGACACGGATGCACATTTGAGTCGACATTATGTTCGCCATAATGCTGAGTCTGTCTACTTGTGGATCGCGTCCGGTGTCAGGGCGCGTGACCTGATGCCGCATCGCCCGGAGGTTTGTTATACGGGAAACGGATGGACGGTAAGAGAGCGCAAGGTGGTAGAGTTGCCTCTTGACGATGACGGCGAACTCTCCTGCAATGTCTATTTGTTTTCGCGTGGGGCGTTTCATACAGAACGCATTCTGGTGCTATATTACTACCTTGTTGACGGAGTGTATTGCCAAGATGTTTCACTGCTCAGATCCAATGCTTGGAGGGGATCCGGGACAGTCAACTACGTGGCTCAAGTGCAGGTCGTGATTAACGTACCATCAATCATGACAGTAGATTCTGCGCAGAAAACGGCAATGGATTTTGCCCGGGATTCGGCGGCGATGATCGCGGCATTATTCTTAGAATCTGGAGTCCATTAATTGGTCAAACACCATAAACATCGGCGAGCTTTAAGACCGGAATCCGACAATCTTGCTGTGCCACACATTCACAAGGGTGTAATCGTAGCTGTATCGGCGTTGGCCCTGATGACGACGTGGACCTATTGGTCCACGATTACAGACCTTTTTCGAGAATGGCAAAACAATGATGATTATTCGGCAGGTCAGCTTGTACCCTTGATTGCACTCTTCCTGGTCTGGGTGGAGAGGAAAAAGCTCCGTCAATGTAGAGTAAATCCTTGCTGGTGGGGCCTATTGCTGTTGATGGTCGCATTTGTCGGACGGACATTCGGTCTTTTGTTCATGTATGAATCCGCGGAGCGGTATGCCTTGGTCTTAACCATCATTGCCCTGGTCTTGCTAATCGCCGGCCGGCAGGTCTTTCGCGTCCTTTCCTGGATTCTGTTATTTCTATTTCTTATGGTTCCCTTTCCCGGTCGTATTCACAACTTGATTAGCGGACCCTTGCAGAGCATTTCGACTTCGGGATCCGTATTTCTACTGGAAGCCTTCGGAGTCCGGGTCAGTCAACAGGGAAACGTGGTTATACTCAATCAAACCGTTGCCATGTCTGTGGTGGAGGCCTGTAGTGGCCTGCGTATGCTGATGGCATTCATTATTGTTGCGGGTTTTATAGTGTATATGGTAAAATGTTCCCGTCTGCAAAAGGGGATCGTCTTTCTGTCAAGCATTCCGGTGGCGGTGATGTGTAATATTCTCAGACTCTGTGTGACCGGCGTACTGTTCCTGGTGGCCGATTCGGAATTGGCAGAGAAATTCTTTCATGATTTTGCAGGTATTGTCATGATACCGGCCGCGGTCATGCTCATCTTTGGGGAGCTTTGGCTTATGGATAAGCTGATTATAACGGACCCCGAGCCTGAGAAGAGAAAATCTGGAGCAACCACCAAGCTGGTTGTGCGAAATTCAAGAAAAAAGGTGCAGCAGGCATAAAGCGAATTTTAAACCACGAATTGTACGAATGAACACGAATGGGGCTGTCGCCTTTGTAAGCGAGCTTACGCCACTGCCTTTGGCTTGCCCACTCACAGACTGCTAATGCTTCATGCTAGGGAGCTACCAGGATTGAAAATCAATCGAAAAGAATTTCAGAATCGAAAAGGCGCTAAATAGGGAGACCAAGTAGCCATGATAAGTCCGAGGATGGCTCTGTGCAAGAAGCTCGCTTCTGGAACAGAGACCTCCGCAGGAGTTACGCCATTGGCGGGATGTACATAGTACATCATGGCTGCGTCCTGAGCATGAGCCAGCCCGTGAGAGTACGCGACAGCATTCGTGACAATTCGTGTTACAACAAATCAAAACGTTGTTTTTTGTGCTCGATTTTGCTTCCGTTGTCTTCGTAATACCATAGTAGGCCAAAGGTTAGATTGTCGCGCGCAAAGGCGCCAAGAGCGCAAAGATAAAGAACGTCAAACCGATTTTCTTGGTGTTTTTCTTTGCGTCTTTGCGTCTTGAATGAGCGAAGCGAATGGGCGCGAGATAATGTTTTGGTTGCGGCCGAAGGCCGCGCCAGGTCATTCGAGGTT
>JADFMM010000078.1 GCA_022563885.1 Planctomycetota bacterium
AGGTCGAGATGAAGCCGCTTGTTAGGCTGTTTGCTAGAATTAGATAAATACAGAATCTTCGTTACTCTTCTTTTTGGGATAGGAAACAGCCCTTGTAAGACTAGAATTAACCATATCTATTAGAGTCCTTATGTTGTCGTCTTTTATCGCTTTCTTACGTAGTTCATCATATACAAAAGCTCCTAAAGGACTATCGTCAAATAGTTGCGTACGGTTTTCGATGAACCAGCATTCACCTAGGAAATTATATAACTCGCTCACTGCCTCGATTTCACCGAAAGGATTAGGCATACGGAATTCTGTAATTGTACTGTTTCTTAGCCCTTCTAAATATTCTCTGTATTTAGCGTTAGTGAGTTCCGAAGCTTCGCTAAAATAAGAATCAATTAATCCAAACGACTCCAATAGCTCCTGATAAGATTCCTCAGTCATGCTATCGCTCTTAATCAGAGCTTCTCCATATACAAAATGCGCATACTTTATTCTGGCGGAAGTACATGGAATCGCCTTATAGGATTGCACAATGGCATTTGGACGCAAGTCTTTTATTGATCGGTGATACTTTGCAATAATATCTATCGCATCAGTGGGTGTCATGGTTAAACCCCGCTTGGTCTATTCATCAATTGAAACGCCTAACAAGTTATTATAGAGTTTCCTGATAACACCGGATATGCTATTTCGAAATCTGGTTCTTGACAACAAAATTGTAGGAAAATATACTGCTGCCTATCTCGATAACACCGAATCAAGCATATTAGCAGGAAAACCTGATAACACCCGATGCACTGGAGCCGATTCGGTTTCCGGACATACGGCCGTCTCCGCCCTCGGTTGGGTTGTTTTGTCGTTCAAGGTTTTACTGCACCTTAAAAAGCCACGTCCTCTGGGCGTGGTCACAGTCCGTAAGGGTTTGCCTGAAGGGATGACTATTGGGCTCTTGACTATTGCGTAGATACAGTGGGCTTGAATTGTCAGATGATTCAAAAATACGTCAAGTACCAAGGGCGTAAGGAGTGTCAAGACAATCCCCCTTTCGCGAACTAGACAATAGATAACCGTGTGTTGCGGGACAACTCATTAAATGGGTCAGGGGATTGGTTTCGCATGCCCCCTTTCAGGGGGTTCAAGGCAAAGCCACGTTCTAGGAACGTGGATGTTTACTTTTAACTGAAGGTCTGACCCCAAGCCTGCCGCACACGGCAAACTGGAACGTCCTTTCCATGAGGTCATGTCTCATTTCACTCTTCCCCCTTCTCCCTTTCTTCCGGAATTTGGATTTCTGAGGGGCCTCGTTCTGTTTCTTGGGAACTCGCCGTGGCGGCGGAGGTGGTGCCTGGCCAGGTGAAGGCCTCTGGCCGCCATGTCCATTTGGACATTTCCCTGTCGGACGCAGGGTGTCGGGCCCAGGCTGAATGGACAGCATCGAAATCAACGCGGGAGGGGGCTGCCTCATCCACTCCCCAATCTTTCCATGGCGTCTAAAGATAAGAGATACGGCCTTGATTGGCAAGCCTGGGCGAAAAGGGTTTTTTGTGGGCAGAATGGGCGAGCATGCGTTTGAGTTGCCGAGAATGGGTTGAACTCTCAAGGATTCCGGTTAAGAACGGATCGTGTAAATCATTTGCGTGAACCATTCAGTGTTAAGTATACTGGGCCTCCATTTGGCAACGGTGGAGTCAGTCTGATCAATTTATGGAATACCGTCTTATGAAACACGATAACGACCGCTCACTGAATCAGTTCGTCCCGTTCATGCTCGTCTGCGCGTCTCTGTGTTGGGCGGGCGAGCCGGATCGCCTTGACAACTACACCGATTGGGGCATCTACCGGGGTGACAAGAAGGGTAACCAGTTCGCGGAGCTGGCTCAGATTCATGCGGCCAATGTCCACCGGCTCCGCCCGGTCTGGGAATACCATTCGGGCGATGCAGGAAATCGAACCTCGACGTACGCCAACCCGATCATGATTGATGGATTGGTGTATGTCTCTACGCCCTCGCTCAACGCGGCGGCGCTTGATGCGGTCACCGGTGAAGAGGTTTGGTTTTTCGATTCCTCGAAGCATAACGAAAAACAGCAGGTTCTTCAAGGTCGCAACCGGGGCCTGGTGTATTGGGAAGGAGAGGCCGGTCGGCGGATCTTCGTCTTCGTCAAGCATCGTGTCTACGCGGTCGATGCGCGGACCGGCGAACTCATCACCACCTTCGGGAACGAGGGTCATATCGACCTGAGAAATGATCTTGGGATCGACCCGCGGAAAGCCTCGATCGAGTGCACGTCACCAGGGATCGTTTATCAGGATTGGCTCATCGTCGCTTCGCGGGTGCCGGAGGGCTACATCTCGACGCCGGGCCATATCCGGGCCTATGACGCCGTGACCGGCCGGTTCAGGTGGATCTTTCACACCATCCCCAAACCCGGCGAGTTCGGCTACGACACCTGGGAGTTTGTTGAGGGGGAGATCTACGGCGGGGCGAACGCCTGGGGTGGTTTTACGGTGGACGAGAAGCGCGGCTGGGTCTTCTGCGCCACGGGCTCTCCATCTTACGACTTTTACGGTGGTTTCCGGAAGGGTCAAAACCTCTTCGGTAACTGCGTGCTGGCGCTCGATGCGACGACGGGTGAACGGATCTGGCACTACCAGACGGTTCACCACGACATCTGGGACATGGACAATCCGTCGGCGCCCGTCCTGGTAACGCTCAAGCATGACGGCCAGACGCGGGACGCGGTGGTCCAGTTCACCAAGATGGGCCTCACCTTCGTCCTGGATCGGGATACGGGCGAGCCGCTGTTCCCAACCCCCGAGTTGCCCGTGCCGGCTTCGACCATCCCCGGTGAAGAGGCCTGGCCGACCCAACCCTTCCCGCTGCGGCCCCCGCCGCTGAGCCGCCTGGCCGTGACCGAGGCCAACCTGACGCGGATCTCGCCCGAGGCCTACGCGAAGGCCAAGTCGGCATACGATCGCTACGCGACGGGCTACCTCTATACGCCGCCTTCCCTGCGCGGCAACATCCTGACGCCTGGCACGCTCGGGGGGGTTGAGTGGCACGGTGGGGCCTTCGATCCGTTTCTTAACACGATCTACGTTAACGCGCATGATTCCCCCAGCATCTTTCGGATGAGGGAGGTCTTCGAACCGATCGGCGATGAACCCAGTTCCCCTGTTCAGCGGGGCGCCTTGCTCTATCAACTGGCCTGCCTCGGGTGCCACCGGGCGGACCGGAAGGGGCGATTGTTACCTCTACCTCTCGTCCCGTCGCTGTTGACCTCCGAGAAGACGGATGGGGAGATGAAAAACGGCATCCTCAACGGTCAGGGGCTGATGCCGGCGTTCAGTTTTTTCTCCGATCGCGAGGTTAACGCGCTCATCGCCTATATCCGGAGTGAACCGGGCGACCGGGTGAAGATCGATACGACCAACGCTCGGGTGCGTTACTTGCGGGATGGGTACGAGCGCTTCAGCGGGCTCAACGGCGAGCCGGCTCTGGCGCCGCCCTGGGGGACTCTCAACGCGATTGACCTGGTTAAAGGCGAGATCCTCTGGCGTGTGCCTTTGGGCGAGTATCCGGAACTCGTGGCGAAGGGAATTCGCAACACCGGTACGCTCAGCTTCGGCGGCGCGGTGGCGACGGCGGGAGGGCTGATCTTCATCGCGGCGACACCGGACGAGAAGATCCGAGCCTTCGAGAAGCACTCCGGTCGTCTGTTGTGGGAATACAAGTTGCCGACCGCCGGCTACGCCACGCCGAGCACCTACATGATCGATGGGCGGCAGTATGTGGTGATATCCGCCGGCGGCGGGGGTAAGAACGGCACCAAGTCCGGCGACTCGGTCATCGCCTTCGCCCTTCCCGATTCCGACGCTCCCTCCCACCCGCATCGGATCGGACGGGCCGCGCAGGAACGCTGGGTTGAATTGTTTGACGGGCGGACTCTCGACGGCTGGGTCCATCTCAATGGCTCGCATACCTATACCGTGGAAGACGGAGCGATCGTAGGCCGAACCGTAGCGGGCAGCGTGAATTCCTTTCTCTGCACCACCCGGGAGTTTGGCGACTTCGAACTGGAACTCGAGGTCTATGTCGATGATGTGACAAACTCCGGCATTCAATTCCGCTCCCAGGCCCGCCCTATTACCAGCGGCAAGGGCTGGAGCTACACCGCCGGTCGGGTGTACGGCCCTCAGGTCGAGATACGGCGCAACCTGGGTAAGGGGATTCCCACCACCGGTGTGTTTTATGGTGAGGCCTTGGGCACCGGCTGGCTTTCCGATAAAGAGACGATCGAAAAAGGACACGACTTCCATGAGGCGGAAGGCTGGAACCTACTCCGCCTCGTGGCCGAGGGCCCGCGCATGCGTTCTTGGCTCAACGGGAACCTGATCGATGACATCACCCGCGAAGACGTGTATGCCACGCACGCCAAAGGCTTCATCGGACTTCAAGTCCATGGCATCAAAGGGCAAGGACCGTTTGTGATGAAGTTTCGTAAAATCAGAATCAAAGAGCTTTAGGGATCGTCAAGGAATAAGTTGTGCAATTGGGCATTCAAATGTGGAAGTTATTTCTTGACGGTTCCTTAGACCGCGGATGACTACAAGGCTTTGACAGAGCGATGAGACAGGTTACCTTCTACATGCTGGCCGTGTCACTCTTCTGCGGCTGTGCCAAGAAAACCGATGAGCGTCTGCTCTGGCAGTTTGCCACAGGCGACGTGGTGCCGACCTGCCCGGCGGTGGCCGGCGATGGCGCGATCTATCTGGGGTCCCATGACAAGAAGCTCTACCGCTTGCACGCAGACGGGACCCTCGACTGGAGCTTTGACACGGGCGACTATGTGCACGGCAGCCCGACCGTCAGTCCGGAGGGGATCGTCTTTGTCGGCTCATTCGATCATTACGTGTATGCGGTGGATCCCAACGGCGAGCAACGCTGGCGCTTCAAGACGGGTGATCGAGTGGCCTCCAGTCCGGCCCTCGGCGCAGGAGATGCGCTATACGTCTCTTCCGATGACGGGGTGCTCTACTGCCTGGATAGCCTGTCCGGTCGGCTCCGCTGGCAGGCCGAGACGGGAGGACCGCTGAGTTCCTCTCCCGCCATCGGCGCCGATGGCACGATCTATGTCGGCTCCGATGACAGCCATCTCTATGCGTTTACGCCTGCGGGCCAAGTCGCGTGGCGACTGAAACTCAGTGGTAAGATACTCTCCTCACCTGCCATTGGCCAAGACGGGACCCTCTACGTGGGGACCATCGACGGCGCCCTCCATGCCGTCAGCGGGAAAGGCCAGACGCTCTGGCGTTTCGATACAGGAGCCCAGGCGGGGGCCGGGGTCTTTGCCTCGCCGACCTTGGGGCCAGACGGCACGATATACTTCGGCGCCCTCAACAAGTACTTCTACGCCCTCACGCCGACCGGCGACCTGAAGTGGAAATTCAATACGCGTGACTGGATCGTCTCCTCGGCGGCGGTGGGTGGCGACGGCATGGTCTACGTGGGCAGCTACAACCACAGCCTCTATGCCCTGACGTCGGAGGGGAAGCTGGACTGGAAGTTCAGGACAGACAAGTTTATTTCGGCCGCGCCCACTCTCTTGTCCGATGGGCGGCTGCTCATCGGATCCGACGACGGCCGACTCTACTGCCTACAGACCGACAGCCCCGGCCTGGCCGATTCCCCTTGGCCCAAGTTTCAGAGAGATCTGGGGAACACGGGCGCGGTGAATCCCGCGTCGACCCACTGAGCCACATATGCAATCAGACTTGCATTAGCAGCAGCTTGGTGTCTTCGTAGTCGTTGTCAGCGAAGCGGTAGTCGTTGTCGTAATCGAGAAACCGTTGGAGCGGATTATGTGACTCGATCACGATTACGACAACGACTACGACAACGACGGGCCGGGCCCAAATCCAACCATCAGTACTCCCGATCCCGAAGCACGCCGGGCTGGGGCAAGGGATACCGTCCCTCACTATCAGACGTGAGGGGCGCAGGCCCGTTTTCACTGAGCTCATCGACGTTGGGCGCCATTTCATGGGCGCAGTTGAGCATCTGATCGTAGGTCACGGGCTGGCCGGTGTGGGCGGCCATGCGCCCCATGGAGGTGACCATGCTGGCGATGGCGCCGCGCTCGGCCTCGTTGTAGGGCTTGTCGTCTCGGATGGCTTCGATCAGGTCATCCCATTCCAACTGGTAGGGGCTGGGCTCGGGTTGAGGGAAACGCCAGATGAGATTGGCGCGATCGAGGTGATGCCCCCGATAGGTGCGCACCTTACCCGGGGTGTGGCTGGAGTTGGAAATTACCGCCACACCCTTGGTGCCGTGGGCGTAACTGCTGAACCCGCTCTTGCAGCCCTTCATGTTGCGACCCTGGTAGAACAGCTTGGTGCCATCGGGGTAGGTGTATTCCACGGAGTAGTTATCGAAGTTCTGGTCCACCGAGTCATTGCGATGGTGACGGCCGCCCAGCGCATGGGCCTCGACCGGCCAGGCGCCCTTCATCCAGGAGCACTCATCGATCTGGTGGATGTAGAAGTCACTGAACACGCCGCCGCTGGCCCAGATGAAGCTGTGGAACTTCCGGATCTGGTACATGACCTCACTCATGTCGGCGGGCTTTGCATGACAGCCCTGCCAGCCCGACATGCGGTAGGCCCGCATGGCGACGATGTCACCGATCTCGCCGTTATCGATCCGCTCCTTGAGCTGCTGCCGGCCGCGACAGTGACGGATCATGAGTCCGACGCCGACCTTGAGGTTCTTCTCGACGGACTGCTTGGCCAATTCCAGCATTCTTCGGGTCGTGGGTCCATCCACGGTCACGGGCTTTTCCATGAAGCAATGGATCCCCTTCTTGATGGCGTAGGTGAAGTGGACCCAGCGGAAGGCCGGGGGCGTCGCCAAGATCACCACGTCACCGGGTCCCAGGCAGTCCATGGCCTTTTGGTAAGCGTCAAACCCGATGAATTGTCGCTCCCTGGGGACATCCACGCGGTCGGCATGCCCCCTCTTAGAGACACCCTCCTTGAGACCGCCGTAGCTACGCTCCAGACGCCGGGGAAACACGTCCGCCATGGCCACCAGCTTGATGGGGCCGTTTTTGACGGACAGGGCGTTGCCGGCAGCTCCACTGCCACGCCCGCCGCAGCCGACCAAGGCGACATTGATGGTATTGTTCTCGCCGGCATAGAGGCGGGGCGCCAGCCCGGCGCCCAGGATGGAGGCGGTGGCAATGCGGCTCGTGTCTTTGATGAAGTCGCGACGCGATGGATGGGTCTGTGCCGTTTTCTCACTCATCTTTCACTCCAGTTCAAATCTAGATTGCTTGTCTAACGCAGTCTATGACGAAGAACGTATCTTCTTAGCCCTTGCTCTGTAGTTCGCGTTGGCAGAGACATCCAGAATCCTCTCGAGGGCCTTCATCACCTGAGGATTCTTCTTTAGCCGCGCGTTTCTCTTGGTAAGACGCTCTATCATGGCAACCGAGACCGCGCAGGCCGTCTCCTGAACCGCTGGGTCATCGAAATAGGGCATGATTTGCCCCAAGGCCTTGGGCGAATTGATCTGCCCCAGGGCACCCAGCCACTGGTTCTTTTCGGCAGTCTGTTGGATAAAGGGTGCAACCTCCTGACACATGGTCAGGCGTCGGTTGGTCGGTACTTCACGACGCCGCGCCATGTTCAGGTATCCGCGCAGGCTGAGCGTCCGGACCTTGGCGTCTTCGGAAGTCTTTACCAGGCTCAGCAATTTTGGCGCTGCATCGGCGCTCTGCCAGGCAGCCAAGACGCGGAGAGCGCCCAGTTGGACGTCCTCATCTGAATCGTCAACGGCCGCACACACGACCTCCAAGGCCCGCGGGCCGCCGACGCTGCTGAGCACGCGAAAGAGAGCGACTTTTTGCGGAGTATCCACCTGGGACAGCCTCTCTATGAGTTGTCCCACACATGCTTCGGGATCACCTGCCCGCCCGCAAACATCGGTCAAGGCCTGCCGCAAGGCATCGAGGTCCTTGGTCCGCGTCATGCGCGGCAGCAGAACCAGCAGGGCGGGTAACTCGTCGGCCCCTCCCAACTGGGCGATGGACTTGAGGGCTTGCGAACGAGTGTCGCTGTCGGGATCGGCTGCCGAATCGAGCAGGGCGGGCAAACTCGCCGTCATGCGCCGCTGTCCAATGAGCCCCAAAGCGGAGAGCCGATCCGCTTTGCCTGCGCTGGCAAGCATTTTCAAGACGGCGGCATCCGCCGATGCCCCGGGAAAGTGAGCCAGGCCGGCAGTGGCTGCCTGAGCGACCTTCGGGTCGCCGTCATCGGAAAGTTCCACCAACAGGGGAACGCTGGAGGAGTGACCCATCCGAGAAAGCGCGGCGAGCGCAGCCAGGCGCGTAGGCTCTTTTCCCTGGCGGGCCAAGTCGTGCAGTGCCGAAAGTGTCGAAAGATCGGCCCTCTGGCCCAAGATGCCGATGATCAACACCTGTTGATCCACGGATCGGTCCTCGAGTCCCGCGGTCAAGAGGTCGGTCACCGGCCGTCCCGATAACTCGAGAGAGGCTTGAGCGCCGACGGCAACGAGCGCGTAGTCCTTGCTGGCCAGACACTGGCGCAGCTGAGTCAACTCTTTCGTTCCCTGCGTGACAATGATTCCCCGCAGGGCTGCCGAACGAACCTGATGCGGGACCTCTCGATCCTGCAAGGATGCGTACAGATCCAGCGCGGTCTGTTGCTGTCCCTGGGCCGCCTGAGTCTCGGCACAGCGCAGCAGGCCTTCATACAACGCTGATTGTTCTTTGGCTGACACGTGGGACAACGCGGTCCGCAGCGTACGGGCCGCTTCCTGGTTTCCGATGCTGCCCAGGGCCCGCAGGGCGGCCTGGCTGACCTCTGTATTCGAGTGACGGATGAGCGCCGCCAGGGGTTTGACCGCCTTCGTGTCCTGTCGAACGCCCAGGCTGCCGATCACCCCAACCAGGGATTTACCTTTGAGTTCGTTCAGTCCAGCACGCAAGACCCCCTCTACCGCGAGATCGGGGATGGTCTCCAGAGCATAGCGCGCCATATGGGATAACTTCTCATCCGCAAGCAGAGCGCCCAGGACGGGAACGGCCTTACCGGTGCCGACCGTACCCAACTGCCGACAGGCCGCGGCTTTTTCTTGATAGGTCGCGCTCGATGCAAGAATTGACAGGAGTGAGTCTTCCAGTCCCGGGGTGTTGCGGGGGATCGTTTGACCGAATAGCGGCGCGGCACCGATCCACAAACAGAAAGTGACTAAGACGAGCTGTGATTTTTGATTGAGCATGCCGGTACCCTCTTTTGGTTTTCCTGCTTAGCTTACAGGGTTTTTCTTCAGATGATCCATGGCGCCCGCATCGCCCGAGACAGGAGTCGATTGGCCTCGGGGTCATTCACGAATCGCTCTTGGACCGGATCAAATCTCATGTCCCGTTTGAGCCACATGCAGATGTTGGCGGCATGGACGGTGGTCATGGATCGGTGCATCACGACCGGGTTCGCGATGGTCTGTCGACGCGACTTGATACAGTCGAACAGGTCGCGCACATGGCTCATGGGCCGACCCGTGCGCAATTGATAGTCACGGACCTGCTTGCTGAAATCCTCCAGGAGTTTAGGCGACGACGCTTCCGGCCGGTCGTAACCGTCCGCGACGGCGACCCATCCCTCCGTGCCTTCGTAACGAACCCCACAGGAGCCCCGCCAGTATTTCTTCTCCACATCGCGTTCCAGTACCATCCTCACGCCGTTGGCGAACTCGGTGACCATGCCGTCTCCGCTGTCGTTGGGGACGTAGTTGTACTTGATGGCACTGGTGTCGGCGGCACCGATGGCCACTTGGCATTGGGCAATGGTATGGGCGCCCCATTCGCCGATGCAACTGGTGTGGAAGTCGTAGTAGCCACGCCAACGCCCCCGCGTGTAGGCTGAATTGTAGGGTCGCCAGGGACAGGGTCCCAACCAGTGATCCCAGTCGACCTCTTCCTTGGGTGGCTCAGGCTCGGCGGGAAGCCAGTCATGGCTCATTTCCGCGGAATCCCAGGGTGCGATGTGAGCCCGTACGGTATGGACTTTACCGAGCCGTCCCGTCCGCAGGAGTTCATTGGCGCTGGTGAAGTTGCCCTGGCTGAGCCGCTGGGTTCCGGTCTGGTAGATTCGCTGATAGCGCCGAGCCGTCGCCACCACGGCCTGACCCTGGGCCACGGTCATGGAAGAGGGCTTCTCCGAGTAGACATCCTTGCCGGCACGCATCGCCATGATCGCGGCCAAGGCATGCCAGCGATCGCCGGTGGCAATTAGAACGGCATCGATGTCGGTCCGTTCGGCCAGGAACTCCAACATGTTGTTATAGAGCACACAATCCTGGTTGCCATACCACTCGTCGACCATGTCCTTGACGAGCAGGCCGCGCTCGCAGTTGAGGTCGCAGGTGGCGACGAACTGCACATCTTTTTCGGGGAGCATCCAACGCAGGTCATGCCGGCCCCGGTTGCCGACACCGATGCCCCCCAAGATGATCCGCTCACTGGGGGGAACGGATCCGTTGCGTCCCAAGACGACGCTGGGCACGATCGTGGGCAGGGCCAGCAGGCCCGCGGATTGCTTGAGAAAGGTCCTTCGGCTTCTTTCGTTTCTCTGCTTTTGCATGGCGTACTCCGGTCTCATTTAGAATTAAGACCCGCGGCACGCTCAAGGCCCCGTTACAGCACCAAATCCGGATTGCCCGGGCCAAAATGTTTGAGCATGACCAGAGGATCTGTTTTTGAGGGATTGCTTATCTTTACACCGGTCTGAGCGGCTGCCTCAGACACGAAATACTCATCATGGGTCAATTGGCCGAACCGTATCATGGTGGGGGTTTCAACATCCCAAGCACCCATGGTCCCGTGACCCTGCATCATAATCATGCCATAGGCCGCGCTGTCTTTGATGGTGACGGTCTGTCCCGGCAACACGGTCAGTTCCTTGGCGCTGTAGGCGACATTCAAATAGCAGATCCACAATTCGCCGTATCCCTCTTGCCGCATTTGCTCGACATCCTTGACGGGCCGCGGCCTCATGAAGTGATGCTCCACGAAGTTGGGATCGACATTGGCGTCCCAGTCGATGACCTCCATCAGATGGTCGATGTCACCGACCTTTTCCGGTGGGGTGTTCTTCCAGAGCAACTCGGTGGGCACGATCTGATCCCCGGTGAGGGATTGATACATGGCAAAGACATCGGACGCGGTTTGAGGTTCGTAGGTACAGAGACTGCCCGGGGCGTGCAAGATGCCGGGCGGGACATCCCAACCGGTGCCAGGTTCCAGGCGATAGGCCTTGGAGAGATTGGTGATCTTGTTGTCCCCCTTGACAAAATTGACCAGGCACTGGCGGACCTGAGCCCGGGTCGTGCCGGGCTCTAAGCCGAAGAAGGTATAGGGGAAATCTGCCCCATAGTTGTTGACCTGCGGGGGAAAGTAGTAGGCCTCCGGTTTACCCACCTGTCCGGTGAGCTTGGCATGCTCGTCACGATGATGGATGTGGTGCGGTAGGGCCCCCTTGTTGTCGAAGAACTTGGAGTACATCGGCCATTTTTCATGGGCCTTCCAAATGCGTGGGCCCAGGAGGTCTCCCTTGAGCGCCTGCACTGCGTCCCGCAGCGTCACCTGCTCGGTGCGATCGCCGTCCTCAAAGACGATGAAGCTCAGCCCCTCGTTGGCACTGGTGAGCGGACCGTTGTCCGCCGGGGTGGTCGAGGAGAACCAACGTTCATCGATTCCTCCGCGTTCACCGCCCAGGGCATAGTAGTCGTCCGGATGGAGTTTGATCCTCCGGCCCGGGACACAGAAGGAGCGAGGCACCCAGTTCGGCGCCAAGCGCAAGATCCCCTGCCCCTGTTCAAGTGCCTTTGCTGCGATCGATTCTGTTGCCATACGGTCCTTTCCCCGAACTAACGCTTGGGTGCGTTTCTTGTTTGTCGTTGCGCTACTCGTCAATGAGTTACTGCCGAACCTTTTGCCAGTTCTGCGCCTTGGCCGAGTCCAACACGGCGTCACACACATACTGGGTCTTTAGCGCATCCTTGAAGGTCGGCGCCGCGGGCTCATCCTTGGCTAGACCTTCCAGAAAATCTGCGACCTGGTGGACGAAGGAGTGTTCGTAGCCAATCTGCAAACCCGGCACCCACCACTTGTCCATGTAGGGCATGTCGCTATCTGTCACGTGTATGGAGCGCCAGCCCCGCACGATGGAATCGTCGGCGTGATCGAAGTAGGAGAGACGATGCAGGTCGTGCAGGTCCCAGGCGATGGAGGCCTTCTCCCCATTGATCTCCAGCGTGTAGAGGGCCTTGTGCCCGCGTGCATAACGGGTGGACTCGAAGGTCCCCAGGGAGCCGTTGGCAAAGCGCGACAACACGGCACAGGCGTCGTCGATCTCGACCTTCTCGACCTTACCGGTCAGATTGTGCATGCGCTCCTTGACGAAGGTCTCGGTCATGGCGGTGACGCTGTCCAGGTCACCGTTGAGCCAACGCGCGGTATCGAAACAGTGGGCCAGGAGATCGCCGGTCACACCGCTGCCGGCGGCGTTGACGTCCAGTCGCCACAGGGCCTGTCCGCCCTGGTGCAGATCCTCGGCGATGGTCCAATCCTGCAGGAACACGGAACGATAGTGGAAGATCTTTCCCAAGCGACCTTCGTCGATCAACTGCTTGGCCAGGGTGACGGCCGGGATGCGGCGATAGTTGTACCACACCATGTTGGGCACACCCGCCTTCTCGACGGCCTGCACCATGTCCTGCCCTTCGGCGCCGTTTCGGGCCAGGGGCTTCTCGCAGAGGATCATCTTGCCCGCCTCGGCCGCGGCGATCGCGATCTCCCGGTGCAGGTTATTCGGCGTGCAGATGTCGACAACATCGATGTCTTTGCGGGCCAGGAGATTGCGCCAGTCCGTCTCGATGGATTCATAGCCCCACTGATCCGCGAAGGCCTGAGTGTTTTTCTGGTCGCGTCCACAGGCGGCCTTGCGGACCGGCCGATAGGCAAGATCAAAGAAGTGATTCACTTTGGCATAGGCGTTTGAGTGAGCCCGTCCCATGAAACCGTACCCGATGAGGCCGACATTGAGCGCTTTGGTCATTAGCGTGACTCCTTAGTGGTACTCCGAGACGTCCACCCGTGCGCGGCCTGAACTTTGAGCATCACATCCAGGATCGCGTTCCAGGTGTCCGGCGATTCGAGCGTTGCATTGGGGAACATGCACCCGTCCCAGCAGATGTGCTGGATGCCGCGCTCGGCGGCGTCCTTAAGCCAGTAACCGGCGCAGCGGACGATGTCGAGCTTGCCATTGGGGTCGCCGGCGGGGCAGTGCTTGCCCGTCTTGTCGTGCGAACCGGCGCCGTGCACCTCGCCGTCGTTCTGCGCCACGTGGAAGTCGATCGTCCAGGGTCGTAGCTTGTCGACCATCGTTTCGTAGGCGGCGTAGAAGGCCTCGTCCGAATAGTCGGGCTGCACCAGCGCATGTTCCGGCGCATTGTAACCCATCAAGTACAGGTAGGTGTGGGCCATATCGGCCTGAAAGCCCAGCGTCTCCGGCATGCCGACGGCTTCCAGGAGATCGAGCATGTCCTTCCAATTGTGCATGCCGGCCCAGCAGATCTCGCCCTCGGCGGCCAGGCGTTCGCCGTGGTCGGCGGCGATCTTGGCCGCTTCGCGGAACGTCTCGGCGATCTTCGCGGTGTTCGTCTTGGGGTCTTCGCGCCATTTTTCGACACCGAACTCGGCCGAGTCGATCCGGATCACGCCGTACTTGCGCACGCCATGCTCGTCGAACACGCCGGCGATGCGGCACGCCATCCGCACGGCGTCGAGAAATTTCTCGCGCGCCGCTGCATCCCCCATCGCCGAATCGCCGACCGTGCCCGGCCAAACCGGGGCGACCAGCGAGCCAATGTTAAAACCGTAGCCCTGAACCAGGTCGGCGATCTTCTTCAGTTCGTCGTCGCTGGCGTTGGGGTCGGTGTGCGGCAGGAAAAGGAAGTAGTCAATCCCGTCGAACTTCTGGCCGTTCACCTCCGCGGCGGCGGTCAATTCGAGCATCCGTTCGAGACTGATCGCTGGTTCCTGGCCCGGTTCATCTCCTTTGCCGATCAGCCCGGGCCACATGGCGTTGTGAAGTCTGGGGAGCTTATCCGAACTCATCTATGTTTCCTTTCCGGTTCGTCAGTGTTCAATGATGGCTAGGCTTTGTCAGAAAACAAGCCGCTCGTTTTCGACCCCGAGGCTCAGACCCGAGGGGAAGCCAGACCGAGTTTTCTGACACGGCCCAAGGACCGCCCACCATAATGCGTGTCGCTGGAATACTCTAGCCATTTTTGTGTATAATTTCGGCAAACGCCGCCCGCGTCGACCTGGAGGCTGTTTGGACAGAGAGAATAAACAGGATGACACTTAAGGTCCGTCCATAACTCTCTCGGGCCGGGTGAACCCTCTTCAAGGACTCCTGATTTTGATGCCGACCCTGAAAACCCTTCAGGTTTCAAGTCACGCGAATGCCGGTGGTGTTGCGTGTCGGATGCTAGGCGGCTAGTATGGGGTCATGAGAAAAGCCAAGACAACTTCCTGGTGCTGGGCTCTTGGGGCTTGGTGGGTGGTTTGCTTGCCCTGGGCGGTGGCGGTGGCGCAAGAGCCGGCTGATGATGCGGATCTTCATATGAAGATGGGAGATCAGTTTCTCTTGCAGGGGGAAGTTGAAAAGGCGATCGAGAGTTATGATGTCGTCGTGAAGATGAGACCGGCGTCGGATCCGTATCTCTGGCAGCGGGGGATCGCGTACTATTACGCGGGGCGCTTCGAGGATGGGGTGGGTCAGTTTGAGAGACACAGGAAGGTGAACCCGCATGATGTTGAGAACGCGGCCTGGCATTTTCTGTGTAAGGCGCGGGCGACGAGTGTGGCGGAAGCGCGCCGGATGTTTATTCCCGTTCAGGGCGATGCGCGGATACCGATGAAGGAGGTGCATGGGCTGTTTGCTGGCAGCTTGGGGCCAGAGGCGGTGATTGCGGCGGCGAAGAAGACGGCAGCCGTCGAGCAACGTCGCGCCCTCTGTTATGCGCATCAGTATGTGGGGCTCTACTATGAAGTCATGGGGAGACCTGACGCTGCGCAGAAACATATGACGCTGGCCTCGGAGACCTACGGTACGTCGAGCTATATGGGGAAGGTCGCGCAGTTGCATCTTCGCCGCATGAAAGCCCAGCGCGATGCGTCGAACATGCCCAAAGGCGAGCCCTACGCCATCTTGCGTGACGGGTTGATGAATTCCCGGATTGCATTTGAAAGCAAGAAGACAGGACGCGTGGCCTTCATGGGTGGATCCATCACTCAGGCCGATGGTTGGCGACAGAGGGTGTACAAACTCCTGGAGACGCGCTTCCCCGAAACCAGGTTTGAGTATGTGACCGCAGGGATTGCCTCGACCGGTTCAACGACGGGGGCGTTTCGTCTCGGCGCCGACGTGCTCAATAAAGGCAAGATTGACCTTTTGTTTGTTGAATTCGCGGTGAACGACAACCAGGACTCGGCACGCTCCACAAGCGCTGCGATTAGGGCCATGGAAGGGATAGTACGACAGCTCAGACGTCAGAATCCGGCTGCCGACATTATCTTCACCCACTTTGTCAACAGCGCCCATATCAAGGACTACAACAAGGGCATTATCCCCGACGAGATCATGAGTCATGAGCGGGTGGCAGAGTATTATCAGATACCCTCTATTCATCTGGCGCGTGAGGTGGCGGATGCAGGGAGGGCCGAAACATACACCTTTGAGGAGTACGGTGGGACGCACCCCAAGGCGCATGGACAAAAGGTATACGCGGCGCGTGTGGGTGTGCTGTTCAAGAAGGCGTGGCCGGGTGAGTTGCCGGGCAATGCCGCGGCCGTGGCCCACAAGATGCCGGAAAAGCTGATCGATGCCTTGAGTTATGTGCGCGGGCGGTATCTGGATCGATCGGCGATCACGGCGGGGCAGTGGAAGATGGGGGTCCCCAAGTGGAGTGAAAAGCCGGGACGCTTGCGTGCGTTTTTCGTGGACCGAGAGTTCGTGCATTGCGAGACGCCGGGAACGCCCCTCACTGCGGCGTTCACGGGAACCGCTATCGGGGCCTATGTGCTGGCCGGGCCGGATGCGGGGATCCTGGAATACAGTATTGATGGAGGAGAGTTCGGGTCGGTGGATTTGTATCATCGCCATAGCGCGGGATTGCACTATCCGCGAACCGTCATGTTTGATGCTGAACTCGAGGATGGGAAGCATGAAATTGTGCTACGGCTGGCGGAGAAGAGTGGGGAAAAGTCGAGAGGCGCGGCGGCGAGGATTCTGCAACTGGTGGTGAATTAGGGCGGTGGGCTAGCAACTGCGTCTGTTGAATGCAGAACGCTCCTAGGGGTCCCAGGGCCTGCCCACGCATCTGGTCAGGAAATACGATCAGCAGGTTGGGACGCAGCCCACGCGAACGCCGGCCCGAGCCCAGCTCGGTCCATCGGCCAGGCCGTCACCCGCACTGCTGTAGAAAGCTCCGTCACGAATCAGGGTCTCATGGGGCCTCAAAGGGCAGGGTTCTACCGGCCATACCGGCGACCTCTCCCGGCGACAGGGCCCGCTCATAGATCCGTACCTCGTCGAGTGAGCCCACGAAGAAGCGACCGCCTGTCGGACCGCCCATGCCGATGTGCACATCCACGTCCGCTTGGATGTTGTAGACGTTGTCCGAACCGCTAAAGGTGCCATCGGCCTGACCGTCGATGTAAAGCTGAGCATTGGGAACCCTTAGATTGGCGCCTTCGGCCACGGTTAGGGCGCCGTGATGCCATTCCCCATCGTTGCAAATCGTGTTGCCGCGCAGATTGCCGTCACCATGTTCGGTACGGAGGCTGCCGCCGTTGATACGGAAGCTCAGCCGCTGACCGGCCACATTCGTGCCCCAGGTCACCATCTCACCATTCTCTTGGGTCTTGAACCAGCAGGCCACCGTGAAGGGTTGTTGTACGCCGTCGGCGTTCGTCACGATTCCCTTGAAGCCATGGACTTCCATGTGCGATTCGATGCCGTCCAAGACGAGGGCCTGCCCCACCACACCGGCTTCGAAGGCGTCGAATCCGAGAAGGGTTCCCGGATAACGACCGGTACTGTCGTCGGCATTGCCGTCGAGGGCATAGTGGGCCAGGAGCCCCTCTGCCGCCGGTTCTACGGGTAGGACGGTTTCGCCCCGGTCAGTCGGTGTCAGCAGGATGTCATCGACATAGACCACGCCCTGGCCACCATTGTCGACGCCGACCGTCAAGGATGTCACACGGGTCAGGTCCGTGCCAGTCACCTGCGCCAGCGGGATGGACCACTTGTGCCAGCCCAGACGTGTGAGGTTGTCGGCATCACCTTCGTACACGACCATCGCGTCGTTGATCTTGATGTACAGGCGGCCCGCCGTATTGGTCGAGCTGCCGTGGAAATAGAGCACCAAGCCTTTGACGCCCGAGGCGCTGAAGTCCAGCGGGGCTGCAAAGCTTCGCGTGGCCTCGGATAGAGCTGCGGTGGTGTTGTCATACCAGATGGGCAGGGACTTGCTGCCACCGTGGGCAATTGCAGTCTCAGGACCGAAATCACCCTGCGCCGGGTTGGCTCCCACCAACGAGCCATTGTCCGCACGATCGAAGCCGTCGATCCATGTGGCCCAGGGTTCCTTGAACTCTTCGTCTCTGTAACTCTCCATGTCGTCGATGGTGAGGACATCCACGGTGGTAAAGCTCCAGACATCACCTACCCAGGTGCTCGGATCCTCGGTCTCATTGACCTCATCGACACGCCAGGCGTAGGTCTGGCCCAATTGCAGATCCAAGACCTGCGTATCGAAGCTGCTTTCGGTGACACTAGCTGCCAGGGGTAGACTGCTGGGATCAGACCCAAGGTAGATCTCGTGTCGATCGGCTTCGCGGCCATTTCTACCCCAAGAAAGCGTCAAATCGGGTGCTACGTCAGTTGCACCCGAGACTGGATTGGGCCGCGTAGCAAGCGTGGGTATGAAGAAAAACCGTACCTCACTGAGACTGGCCTGCGGGGCGATACCCTGTACACTGTTGATGGTCATGCGAACATGCCGGGCGGTGACACCGTCGAATCCGATGGTGTTATTGTGTGCGTATCCAACTGTCCCTGGGGCCTGGGCCAGAGGCCCAACACCCTCCAGAACGGTCCAGTTCTCACCATCCAAAGAGTGTTCGATAACAACGTCTTTTGCGCCGAATCCCACGAAGGGCTCGATGAATTGATTCGAGTTCCAGACCCAAAGCTCGTGCAGCTTGTACGCCCGGTCGAAGGCATACTCGATGGTGGCGGGGATACCCGCGCTGATCCACATGTCGGGGGCGGAAGCTCCATGGAGATCACCCACCAGACCGGAGCCATTGATGGTATTCTCAGGCACTGAAAGGGCGAAGGAGCTGGAGGCCGTAGCCGTGATACCGGTGATGGCAAGCGAGAGGGGCTCGGCCGTGAAGCTCCAGACAGCGCCCTTGAAGACGGTAAAGTCGGGCGCACCATTGACTTCATCGACACGCCAATAGTAGGTCTGGTCGAATTCGAGACGACCGGGATCAAAGGTGGGCGCGTCCTGCCCCTGGCTCACCAACACCCCCTTGGCATCCGCTGTGCTCGCGTTGCTGACATCGTCCGACAGGGTTCCAAAGTAGACATTGTGCTTGTCGGCAGTCACTCCTGGCTTCCAGTTGAGGACGACATCATCCCGCGGCAAGTCTGGTTCCCCATTGGCCGGTATGGGTCCCGAGGCCAAGGGGTTCCTGATCAGCGCCTCTTTTCCCTGTGCCATGTTTGTCTTGACTTCGTCTGCACTTATACCTCTGTTCCATATCCTGACCTCGTCGATCGCGCCAGTCCAAAACTCATTCAGAGTGTTCCCCGCGGCAGTGACGATGTTGCCGACCACCAGCGGATCCGGGGTGACGACGATGCTGCCGCTCGCCGAAGTGGTCCCGATGGGCTCGCCGTCCAGGTAGAGTGTCATCTCCTGGCCCTCACGGGTTCCAGTGACATGATACCAGGTGTCCTCTATCAGTATGGGGCCCTGGATGGACTGCCAGCCCCCGATATTGAGGGAGAAGCGCAGCACACCCGTGTTATCCGTCCGGATGTCATAGGAAAACGTGGTCTGCCCCAAAACACTCGTCGGTGATTTCCCCATGATGGTCCGCCAATCCGCCATTAGATTGGGTCCCGGTCTTATCCAAGCCATCATGGTGATGTCATCCACGATATCCAGCGTCGCGTTGCCCGGCACCACCACCTGATCATCCGTCGCGTCAAAGTTCAGGGCCATGCCAAACTGCCCCGCGACGAACTCCGGATCGCCCTCCAGCGTGCCATTATTCATGAATTGAGAATGGTCCTCTACCTCCGGTCCCGTGGCATCATCAAACGAGAAAAACAGAACCATCGTGGGGTCCTGCGCATGCAGGGTGGACGACAGAATCACCAAGGCAAGAATCAACCCCGTGCCCATTCGTCTGCTCAGTTGGATAGTCATCTTCATTCCTCCTTACCAAGAGCACAAACGTAACGTTGCCAGAGGGTCTTTGGGAGTCAAAGCCGAACTCATGGCAACGACAACCATTCTACTAACTGTGACTGACAAATGCAATCACGGCGGGTCTCCCGTTATCAGCACATCGAGCGACAAACTAGCGGACCCGTGAATCAATCAGCTCTTGGGACACGGTCTGACAGATTTGGCGAAAGGATTTCCACAAGCAAGTACTCGGAATTGCCCGCTGATCCTCGGTTCAGTTCAGGGTCATATTCTCAATGGGATGACGGCCTCACTGCTGGCTCATCCTAAGAATCTTTGCCGAATGTCTTCTGTGGGGATCATGCAGGTATCATGCCGACCAAACCAACGGTATCGATTTCTCGCGATCACCCCGTAGACCCAATCCCGCAGCGGACTGGGCACAATGCGGAACACTGCGAACATTCGCCACACGCCCGCGAACTGTTTGACGATTTCCAACGCCGCATCACTCCGAGCAAGAGTTCGGCCGCCGGTGAGGAGCACCAGTGTATTAAAGTCATCGGGATCAAAACCAGCGGCGCTGTAAAGCTCCCTCCCCAACTCGGACTGGATCGAGAGGAACTTAAAAACCGCCTCTCTGTCGTGCCGAATGATAAACCGGACCGACGACGTGCAGAGATTGCAGACGCCATCGAACAAGATGAGATTCTGGTATTTTGAGGTCACGGCATTGAACGCTCCAAGGAACAGCATCCCCTTCGCCGGTTTGTCCCATACAGCGCTTAGCGGCCGGCAATCTTTGCCGCTCGAGCGATGAACCCGTTTCGGACGAACCGTCATACTAAACTGAAAATCGGAGAGGTACTATACCAAAAAAAACTGGTAACCGTTCACGGAATAAGGGATTGACAAGTGGTGGCAAGGGTGTTTTGAATCGTAGAATATGGAACAAGACAGCAGAATGTCGAAGGATCGTTAACTTCACCATTGGACATTCCTGTTCGATATTCTGCGGTTCATTTCTGCTCTGAATGATCGGTAAACGGCAACAAAACCTGAAACGCCCTTACCCGAGTAATCGACCACGGCCATAGGCCGTGGCTTTGGCTTGCCCCGCAAAGCGAGGCGTCAGTTGGAGTCCGAATTCGCCGCGTTACCGTTGAAAGGATTTTACAATCTGTTCGCAGTTCCCCCATTCGCATCGGACATCACGTTGCGACACAGCAGTTGTTTAAGCGCTGATGTCCAACACTCCATCATGTGCCCTTGAAGTCACGCCGGAACGGCAGAGCCTTTCAGGGTCGCACGGCCGTAGGCCGTGGGTTTAGAACGTACTAAGACCCCGCCTCTGTTGAGCCTCCTCAGACTGAGGTTATCGAAAAGACCCTGCGTCACTGTGGGCTATGGCATGAGAGGACATCCAGAGCGCCACCGGATGTCGATGGTCTGGTCCAGGACCTGGATTTCAGTTTCTCCACGGGGCAGAATAGACCCCCAGAGTCGGATCAGGCCCAAAAACCCACTTACGAGGAAATCGAAACCTTCCTGGCCACGTTTCAGCGAACACCGAATTCTATCGGCACAGAACCGGTGCAGTCTCAGACTACGGTCCAGACCGGATTCTGGGCCTGATTAGAGGCGCTTTCCTGAGTAGTTTCATGCCGCTGTCGCGGCTAGGTTGCTCCAGGGAAGCCGCTGTTTTCCTGGTATTTTGACTCAAATGCACGGGGTACGCAGCACATGCGACGGCCCCAGGACCGCCATGGCGGTCCCGGGGCTGTTTTCCATTGATCGGCCTTCTCCTCGGGCGTATACTCATTTCTATGGGTGCTAAATCGAATTTCCTATCGGCTATCAGCAATTTCCTATCAGTTTTCTCTTCGATCGTAACTTTTGGAGTGGCAATGCCGTCTTGGAGGAGTATATTTCACCCATTGCCATCCGGAAACGAAGCCAGGAATATGAGCTCCCAAATGCACTCTGTCGAAAATAACTATTGTCAACTTCATCGATACGCCCACCGGATGCCCTTGGCGGCGGCGCTCATGGCAATCCTGGCAACCGTCTCACCGATTTTCAGCAAAGGAGTACCCCATCAGAATCGGCTGCTCGAAATCCTCAATGAGGAGTTGACGTATTCGATGGAAAACCTGGAATCGGAAGACGGGCTCAAACCCTATTTCTTGAGCTACAGCTTGACGGATCAATCCTCTTGGTCCGTGCGGGCTGAACTGGGCGCGCTGTACGGCGAGCAGAAAAACCACCGTCGCGTGTTGGATGTGGATTTGAGGGTTGGAGACTACAGTCTGGACAATACGCGCCAACTGCGAGGATCGAGCCGCAGCCGCGGGGCCAGCCGTCCTCTAACCGTTTCGAGCCTGATCAGCACCGACGAAAACGGACCGGCTATCAAACACACACTGTGGCTCACGACAGACCGAGCCTTCAGAGCCGCGATCGAAAACTACAAACGTGTTTTGACAAATCAAAAAACCCAGGTCGAGGAGGAAAGCGAGGTTGATGATTTCAGCCGCGAACGGCCCAACTCTCACTCGGGTGACCTGGCGAGAATTGAGATCGACCAAAAACGATGGGCAGAGCGAGTCCGGCGTGTTTCGCGGTTGGCGAGAGAGCATTCTCTGATTTACGATTCAAGCGTTTCCGTCAGGGCGGTCGCCAATAATCGCCATATGGTGACCAGTGAAGGAACCCGGTTGGTGTTCGGAAAAAAACTGCTGCGCGTCGTCGTCTCCGCCAGCACAAAGGCCAAAGACGGAATGGACCTGGAGCAGAGTTTTCTGTTCAACACGTCAGACGAAGGACGATTGCCAAGCGAAGAAAAAGTACGAGAAGCATTTCAGCGAGTGATTGACCAAGTGCTTGCATTGCGCGAAGCCCCGATCGTGGAACCCTACGCGGGTCCGGCGATTCTCTTCAATCGAGCCAGCGGAGTTTTCTTTCATGAAATATTCGGGCACCGCATCGAAGGCCATCGTCAGAAGGACGTCAATGAAGGTCAGACGTTCGCTAAGATGGTCGGAGAAATCATTCTGCCGGAGTTTCTCAGCGTGATTGATGACCCCACCCTGTCTCGCTTTGGAGAAGAGGATCTGCGCGGCAACTACGATTTTGACGACGAAGGGATTCCGGCTGCACGGGTTTCTCTGGTCGAAGACGGCGTTCTGAAAACGTTTCTCATGTCACGCTCTCCGTTGGAGAACATTTCGCTGTCGAACGGTCACGGGCGGAGGGAGCCGGGACGCAGCGTCGTAGCGCGGCAAGGCAGTCTGATTGTGAAGTCCGAGAACCGAGTCAGTCTCACCCAATTGCGTGAAATGCTCCTGGATGAGTGCCGAAAACAGGGAAAGCATTACGGCTATTTGTTTCAGGACATCACGGGCGGTTTCACAACGACGTCGCGCAGTGGGCCTCAGGCGTTCAAAGTGCTGCCGGTGGTTGTGTATCGGATATTTGTGGACGGACGGACGGATCAACTGGTGCGCGGAGTGGACATCGTGGGAACACCACTCGCCTGTTTTTCCAGGATTCTGGCGACGGGAGACGATGATGCCGTGTTTAACGGAACTTGCGGAGCCGAATCTGGTTGGGTTCCGGTATCCGCGATCTCACCGAGCATTTTGGTCGGACAGATCGAAATCGAAAAAAGGCAACACTCACAGGAGCGCGCCCCGATCTTAGCTGCGCCGACCGACCTTTGATCGGAGCCGACCGAACTTCGGCCAACGACATGGGACCGGCAATAAATAAGTTGGACAATGTGGGATCCAAGTGTGCCCCATATTGGATCGAAACAAGGATGGGGGACAGTCTTTTAAAAGACTGTCCCTTCCAAGCTTTCTTAGCGAAACCACAGGCGTAGCCGTTCTACGTCGCGAATTTTGCGATTGAGAAGCGATCAAAGATGGAGTGCAATTGGGCATTCAAAAGTCCAGGTTGTTTCGTGGTTCTTTAATAATGCTGCTATCGCAGCCAGGATTGTACCATGGAAGCCACTGTCTTCTTGCCGGTCCCCATGGCAGAGACCTCTAAGGTTCGGGAGGGCGACGTTCCACCGCCGCCCAATCGTTGGCTAGGGAAT
>JADFMM010000079.1 GCA_022563885.1 Planctomycetota bacterium
CCGATCTCGTCGGGCCGCGTCTTCCAGGCGGCCCGGTTGACGGCCAGCCGCGAGGTAATAGCGGCGATCTGCTCGACCTCCACCAGGCCGTTGGCCTTCAGGGTCCGGCCGGTCGAAACCAGATCGAATTCTCCCATAGGCTCCTAGGCGCGCGGCGCTGTCTGAAAACGCGCACCCCCTATAGGTAGGACTTGCGCGCAAAAGCCAGGATGGCCCCCTCCACATCGGCCGCATCGCTGCCATAGCCCTGTACGACTCCCGCAGGACCCACCTTGACCTCGTCGTGAGCGACAATGAAGTCCGGGACCAGTTTCTGACGCCATTTCCGTGCAAACAGTTGGTTGTTTTGGTCGGTCCCGGAAAACCGCTCGGCACCGCTCTGAGATTCATCGTGCACCACCAGACTGGCAGGCTGGTACACCACGCGCTTACCCGCTTCGCGCAGGCGCAGGCAGAAATCGATGTCCTCCACACCGTTCCAGTATGCCTCGTCAAAACCCTGGAGAGCAGAGAATTCCTGTCGACGGACGAGGAAGCAGGCCCCGGTGACAGCCTGAAACTCACAGGGCGTCAGGACACAGGACGCCTGGGCATCCACATGCCGAAACACATGATCAAAAAACAGGCGGCCCTGATCCTTCCGTTGGACCATGATGACGCCGGCATGTTGAATCCCGCCATCCGGATAAACCAGCCGACTGCCCACCAATCCCACCGAATCATCCTCTAGGGTTGCCACCAGCGGAGATAGCCACTGGGGACCGACCTGTGTGTCGTTATTCAGAAAGAGCACATACTCGCCCGTCGCCACGCCAGCCCCCTGGTTGCAGGCACAGGCAAAGCCTCTGTTCTCCTGCAAAGTCACCGTGACAAGAGTATCACCACGCTGCTCGAGATAGGCGGCCGTACCATCAGTGGAGGCGTTGTCCACGACAATCAACTCACAAGGAGGGTCCCCGGGATACTGGACGAGCGCGTCGATACACCGACGGGTATACTCCAGGCGATTAAAGACGGGCACTACGATACTGACTGTTTTGCGTTGGCCGCTGAAGTCTGATGGGACCATGTCACCGTATCTCCCGGATGTGTGGGTTGCTGACCTGCCATTCTTGGCCACCATAGCCACCTCAAAGAGGGATTTCAAGAGCGATTTGGTGGTGACCGGCGACCGCGTCTCCTTGCCGTTCCCTAAGCCCGGCGGCAACGGATTGGGCTGCTTCGGCAAGCCACTGAATCGAACGCCCCACACCAACCCATCGGCCCCACAAGGAGACCTCGCGACAGTGGATATTGCTTATGGCCCTTGATTCCCGTCGGCGTTATGATCGCTTTTGCACCTGGAATTCCAACACATGTTAAGGAATCTGCGATGAAAACTGCCAACGACCTACGGGTGATACTTGCCGCCGTTGGGACGCTTGTGATCTGCGGTGTGCTAGCCACGGCGGCAGACGATCGGCCGAATCTGTTGGTCATCACTACCGACGAGCACAACTTCCGTACCCTGGGTTGCTACCGAGACCTGATGCCGGAGGATCAGGCTTTTATATGGGGCAAAGACGCCATCGTCAAAACGCCCCACATCGACTGGCTGGCCAGGCAGGGTGCGATCTGCACGAGTTTCTATGCGACAACGCCCGTCTGTTCACCCTCACGAAGCTCGCTCGTGTCGGGATGTTACCCTCAGCACACACCCGTGGTGACCAACAACATTCCCATGGACGATTCCGTCGTCACCTTCGCGGAGCTCTTGCGTCGACAGGGCTATGCCACGGGGTACGCCGGCAAATGGCACCTCGACGGAGCGGGTAAACCGCAATGGGCTCCAAAGCGAAAGTTCGGATTCGAGGACAACCGCTACATGTTCAACCGGGGCCATTGGAAACAGCTCGAAGACACGCCTCAGGGTCCACGCGTCAAGGCTCGCAATCCCAGGGGCGCGGCGACCTACGGTGTGAAGGGGGCGGACGAGACGTCCTTCACCACTGACTTTCTGACCGACAAGACCATCGACTTCATCGAGGCCCACCGAGACCACCCCTTTTGCTACATGGTGAGTATCCCCGACCCCCACGGACCCGACACCGTACGCCCCCCCTACGACACCCTCTATCGGGACCAAACAGTGCACGCGCCCAGGACCTTCGATGTGAAGGCTAAGGATCTCCCCAGCTGGGCGAAGCCGAGCGGCGGCTTCAACGGCATGGCGAAGTATTTTGGCATGGTGAAGTGCATCGATGACAATGTGGGTAGGATGCTGAGCGCTCTGCGTAAGAACGGCCTCCTGGAGAAGACGATTGTCGTTTTCACCTCCGACCACGGTGACCTACGCGGTGAACACCACCGGCAGAACAAAGGCGTGCCCTTCGAAGCCTCCGCCAGGATTCCCTTCATCATGTACTATGCCGACGTGGTATCCGCGGGAACGGTCATCCATGAGGCCTTGGGCTGTGTGGATTTCCTGCCAACCATTCTGAAACTGATGGACATCCCGACGGCGGGCCGGGAACAGGGGCGGGATGCGTCGACGCTGTTTCGAACCGGAAAAGCACCGGCCGGTTGGACTGACATCGTCTTCGTGCGCAGTACCGGCCAGGAACGTGGTTGGCTGGCCGCCATCACCGATCGCTACAAATTGATCTATTCCACTGCAGATGAACCCTGGCTCTTTGACCTGCAGAAGGATCCCGATGAATGGGTCAATCAGTATGGCAAACCCGACTATCGCGATATCACACGGATGCTGGCGCATCAGCTTGCAGACTATGGACAGCGCTACAAAGATCCTCGCATCACCAATGCACGCATCCAGTCGCAGATCGCGGCCCTAACCGAATGACGTCGCTCCCATCGCTGCCAGCGGGAAGCTAGCGTATCACCCCCGCGGCAAGTCACAGCCCCTGTTCTCGGACGCTGGCTGGATCCACATCTCCCGCCCGTTTTTCTATTGAATGGCGACGTGTCTCCCCGGTATACTTGCCGCGATATGGTGAAATTGAGAGTTCCCACTCGGTTTCCTCTCGGCAGTTCCTGTCGGTTCCTATTGAGTCCGTTAAATGTTATTGATGTCAGGATTCGGCCTCGGCAACCGTTTTACTGTCAGAATGACACTCTCAGGACAGAACATCCTTCGGATTTCAGTGGTATGGGGTCATTGAAAGAAACGCCTTGACGGTAAAAACAAAGCCCATTTGCCCTGTCGGCGATCAGACGTTTGTTCGCGCCGATCGCCCAGGAAATACCCCGTGGAACCCCTAAGAGCACCTAATAAATTGAATCTGCATTCGAGCGGCTTATTTTCCCTCTGGACGGCGTCAGGCTCCATCGACCATCCTCGGATGGCCTGCTTCGCCTTCCTTGCCAGAGGCAAAAATGCTCGCTCTCGGTGCGACGATCATTTTGGTAGGGGCTCTAAGCGCAACCTGGCTCGATTCAGAGCGATTCTACCCTTGCGAGTTTCCGCGCACGGGCTCTTGGCGTGCGCGATGCCTATTCTGCTGGTTTGCTTCCTTTTCTTTGCCCCCGGATGTTCGCGAAAAGAGTATCGACTGGACGCCGATCGAGAAGCGTATGATGTGATCGCCGAAAGAAACGGCGATTCCCGCTGGCAAGTGGCTGACTACAGCATCGATATTGATCCGCGCAGTCGATACTTTGACCCCTATGATCCCGACCGCCCTCCCATGCCCGCGGACGATCCTGCCTCACACGAGTACATGCGTTTGGTCCACGGGATAAAAGGCTGGAAGCACTGGGAAGATAACGGTCATCGCGACGAGTTGGAGAACCCCACCTGGCGCGAGTCGCTCGCCGGCTATGTCGACGTGAATGAGAGCGGTTCAGTCATGCTGAATGTCGATTCTGCCCTGCGACTCGCCTATGTGCACTCGCCGTCCCACCAGAGGCAGTTGGAGACGCTCTATCTGTCCGCCTTGGACGTCACCACCGAGCGATTCCGTTTGGATGCTCAGTTCTTTGTCGGCTATGGCGCCAGCTACGCTCACACGAATGCCAATGGGGCCGAGACAAATCAACTGACCCTGGGCCGACCCTCCGCAGGAAACCCCGTGCTGCAGGCAAGACGGAGTCTTGTCGGTGCGGGTCAACTCCTGGTGGGTTTCGCCAACTCGTTCGTAGTCGAGTTTACCGGCAATAACACCAGTTCTGCAGCGTCGCTGGCCAATTTCTCGTTGGTGCAACCCATCCTGCGTGGGGCCGGACGCGATATTGCGTTGGAGCAACTGACCTCTGCTGAGCGGACCCTGCTGGCAAACTTGCGTGCCTACCATCAGTACCGGCAAGGCTTCTTCACCCAAGTTACGATCGGCGAGTTGGGCGTCGCCGGGCTCCAGCGAGGCGGGAGCAGCACCGTCATTGCCGGATTTTCCGGTCAGGGCGGTGTCAACGGCTATATTGGCTTGCTCCAACAACTGCAGCGTAAGCGCAATACCGAGGACAACCTCAGCCTGCAGGAGCGCACCCTGGCGCGTCTGGAGGCCTTCCAGCAGATCGGGGTCATCGATTTGGTGCAAGTGGACCAGTTCAACCAGAGCATTCAAAACGCCCGCGCCAACCTGCTGCAGATACGCAACACCTATGCCCTCTCACTCGATTTCTACAAGACGAACACATTGGGTCTACCGCCTGACATGCCCATTGACCTCGATGACAGCCTGATCCGCCAGTTTCAACTGGTGGCGAGCGAGGCCACCGCAATTGAAGACGCGATCGTCGCCCTGCAGGATCGTGTCGGCGCGTTGTCGGACATTGATGGCATTCTGCGCACCGATGTGGACGTCGAATCGATTCTCCAGGTCCTCATGGATGTCTCCCAACTCATTGACCCGGTGCAGCGTCAACTGGATAACGTACAGCCCGATCTCGCCCGCATGGACGAACAGGTGCCGGTGCGTGAGCGGACGATGACCGATAAGCAGAGGCAGGAATTCCAAATGGACCGCGAACGACTTCGGAGCGAACTGGCCGAGCTAGAGCGAAAGTTCGAGGTGACCAAGCCCGAACTGACGACCCTGCGCGACGGACTGGCCGAGGACACCAAGGACATCACGATCGACGGGACTGTCAAATGGCTTCGCGCTCTCCTGCGCATCATACAGGACTCCATGCTGGTCCAGGCACGGGCCCGCCTGGAGACGGTGCGCATGGAGGCGATTGACTGGGGTGCCCAGGAGGCGTTTGAGGCGGCATTGACTCATCGCATGGATTTCATGAACGGGCGCGCGGCCTTGGTGGATCGCTGGCGCTCGATCCAGATCAGCGCCGATGCCCTGCGGTCGTCGCTGAGTGTTACTGTTAACGGTGAATTGCGCACCTCGCGTGACAACGCCGCGGATTTTCGACATCCCGCCCGAGTTCTGCGCTTGGGACTCGAATTCGACGCCCCCTTCACGCGGCTGCTGGAGCGGAACAACTATCGACAGGCACTGATCACCTACCAACGGGATCGTCGCAATTTCATTCAATCCCATGATGCGCTCCATCTGGGGCTGCGCGGCCTGCTGCGACAGATCGAGCAACTGCGCCTGGATCTGGAGATTCAGCGGCGTGCCGTCACGATCGCGATCCGACGGGTGGATATGACCCGCGCCGCGTTTTATGCACCGGTGCGTCCGCCGCAGCCGGGACAACGACCGGCCCAATTCGGTCCCACGGCCGCGACCGACCTGCTGACGGCCTTGGCTGCCCTGCGCAACACACAGAACAGCTTCATGGGCGTATGGCTCAACTACTACGCGGCGGGCATGCGTTTGGCACGCGAGCTGGGCATCATGAAGCTCGACGCGGACGGCCGCTGGATTGAGCATCCCGAAGCGACTCGTCCCGTCATTGCATCCCATGGTAACGCCTCGATGCAGGACGCGCCGGTCCTGCCCCCCACGGTTCCCCCCCAATGGATGGCGTTGGCCGACCGCGTCGCGATTCAACCTGCGGAGACTGCTAATTTGGATGCCCTTTTTGCGGAACTCGTGAAGGAGGCCGAACATGTCAACTAAAGCCCAAATGCCAACACAGAACGGCCTGATCGCCAACGCCACTACCCAGGCTTCCGGTCCCCCTCGGTGGAAGCGAGGTCTGCTGGTGATCGGGGGGGTGGCTGTGCTGGTGGCGGCCGTCACGTTGATCCGCGGGGCCATGTCTACGCGTGATGCGGGTCCAATGTTGACACACACCATTGCACGCGGCGACCTAGTCGTCTCTGTCACCGAGCAGGGGACCCTGGAGAGTTCCAACAACACGGAAATCAAGTGCAGAGTCCGGGGGTGGAGTCTCGTGACCTGGGTGATTGAGGGCGGGACCGTGGTGCAAGCGGGCGACGAATTGGTTAGGCTGGACACCAAGCGCATTGAGGATGCCGTCAGCCTGCAAACCACGAATTTTCATACCGCGGCCGCCACCCTGGCCCGGTCCAAGGCGGAGGTGGCCAAAGCGAAGATCGCCATCCCGGCCTATATCGAGGGCAGTTACCAAACCCAAATCAAATCACTGGAGCGGGGATTGACGATCGCCGAGACGAATCTGGACACTGCCCAAAAGATGCTGGCCAATACCAAGAAGATGTTCCGTCGCGGCTTCGTCACGGAGCTGGAGGTCGAGGGCAATGCCTTCACGGTCACGCAGGCCGAACTGGAACTGGAAGTCGTCAGGACCGAGATCGAAGTCCTGAAGAAATACACCCGGGAAATGCGCCTGGAGACGCTGCACGGCAACCTAAAGGCATCCAAATCAAAACTACAGGCGGACGAGGCGGGGTTCGCCATGGACGAGGCGCGTCTCAATCGGGCCCGGGAGGAACTGGCAAACTGCGTGATCAAGGCCAACCGGGACGGCCTGGTGATCTACCCCTCGGCTGCCGCATGGAAGGAAACACCGGACATCACGGAGGGTGGGAATGTGCGTAAGGATCAAACCCTGCTGCTCATGCCCGACCTGTCCAAGATGCAGGTGAAAGTCGGTATTCACGAATCCGTCATCGACCGTGTCAAGCCGGGACAGGTGGCCCGGATTACGCTGCCAGATCGCACCCTGTACGGTACGGTGGCCTCCGTGTCTCCGGTGACGCGCCCGGCGGGCTGGTGGACCGGCAATGTGGTGAAATACGACACGATCATCGAGCTTCCCTCAGTAGCGGGCCTCAAGCCCGGCATGAGCGCGGAGGTCGAGGTCATTCTGGATCGACACCAGGACGTCCTGACCGTACCCGTGGCCGCGGTCTTGGAAACCGAGCTGGGAGCATTCTGTTGGGTTCGAACGGCGAACGGACCCAAACGCCGCGTACTGCAACTCGGTGCCAGCAACGACTCGTTTATTGTGGTAGAGGCGGGATTGAAGCAAGGAGAAGCGGTCGTGCTCAATGTCCTGGCCTTCATGGACGAGGCACAAGATGAGGTGTCGAAACGCCTCGATAACGCCGAGCCGCGTAGGCCCTTGAAGACGGAGATCGGCGATGTCAACTGATGCAGGTTCAGTAGCGCCGCAGGGCAGTCCACCGGCCCCTTCGGGCCGGCGCAGGACAGTCGCTCCGCTGATAATCGCAGCGGTCACCGTGTTGGCATGTGCCGGGCTGCTGATCCCACGGTCCAGTACATCCCAGGAGACCGGTCCCGGGCCGACCCACACGATCACACGGGGCGATTTGATCGTCACGATCACGGAACAGGGCACGCTGGAAAGCGCTGACAACACAGAAATCAAATGTAGAGTACGCGGTCAAAACACCATCATCAGGGTGGTCGAGAGCGGGTCCATTGTCAAACCCGGTGACGTACTGATGCTTCTGGATACCCTGGCCATCGAAGACGCCATTGCCGAGCGCACCAAGTATGCCCACCTGACGCGGTCTGGGGCCGAACGGGCCAAAGCGGACCTGGCTCGGGCCCAACTCGCCATCTCCGAATACCTCGAAGGCCGCTATCGCATTGAACTGATGACCCTCCAGAAGGATCTGACCATCGCCAAGTCCAACCGACTTACGGCCCAGAATATGCTGGCCCATGAAGAGACCATGGCGGAGCGCGGCTATGTCAGCGCATTAGACATCCAAGAGAAACGATTCGCGGTCACGCGGGCTGAGTTGAACGTGGGCGTCATGCGCACACAAATCCATGTTCTGCAGGAATTCACCAAGGCCATGGAGCTGGAAACCCTCCAAGGTGACTTCAATGCCGCCCGGGCCCGCTACGCAGCAGAGGCGGAACGGGCTCAGATGGATGCTGCCCGTCGCGATCTCGCCCTGGAGGAACTGGCGCACTGCGTCGTTAAGGCCGAACGGGGCGGTCTGGTGATTTACCCCGCGGCCGAGGCGTGGAAGCGGGCACCTAAGATCGAAGAAGGGGCGACCGTGCACCAGGATCAAACCCTGCTGCTCATGCCTGACTTGTCCAAGATGCAGGTGAAGGTTGGCGTGCACGAGTCCGTTGTCGAGCGCATCCATCCGGGACTGGCGGCCCGGATTACGCTCCCGGGCCGAACGCTGGACGGCGAGGTCGCCTCGGTGGCCTCGGTCACCCGGCCGGCCGGTTGGTGGACCGGAAATGTCGTGAAATACGACACCCTCATTACCCTCCCCTCGATCCCGGGACTCAAGCCCGGTATGACCGCAGAGGTGGAGATCATCGTCGATCGGCACGAGAACGTACTGACGATCCCAGTCACTGCCGTGGTCGAAACCGCGGAGGGCGCATTCTGTTGGATCGTGAGCACGGACGGGGCAAAACGGCGTGCTCTGACACTCGGCGATGCCGACGACAACTTCGCGGTCGTCACGACCGGGCTGGAGGAAGGGGACGAGGTCGTGCTGGATGCGCTGGCCTCCATTGAGGAGGCGCAGACACTGGCCCTGCAGCCCATCGAAGAAGTCACCCCCCCCGCGTCGGCAGGGCAGGAGAGCCATCATGTCGACTAAGGTGCTTGCCGAACAGCGTAGCCCTCGGCAACATCTCTCATCACAGCGATGGAGAAAACCCCTGGGCTGGATCGGTTTGGTCGTCGTAGTCACCTCGGCTCCCGCATGGATCCTCGGGTTGGGGTCGTCTCGAGAGAATGGCCCCAAAAAGACGTACACCGTTGCACGGGGCGACCTATGGGTCACGGTCACTGAAAAAGGGGTTCTAGAGAGTGCTGACAACACGGAAATCAAATGCCAGGTCCGCGGCGCGAGCACGGTCATCTGGGCGATTGAAAGCGGGTCTTACGTGACACCAGGCGACGAGTTGGTACGCCTGGAGACGCTGGCCATTGAAGAGGCCATCAGCGAACGCACCAAGTACTCCCATTGGTCGAGGTCCGCGGCAGAACGATCGGCGGCGGACGTGGCCAGAGCGGAACTCGCCACCTCCGAATACCTCGAGGGACGCTATCGCACCGAACTAATGACCCTGGAGAAGAACCTAACCCTAGCCCAGTCCGACCAGTTGACGGCGCAGAACATCCTGGCCCATTCCGAGACCATGGCCAGACGCGGCTACGTCAGCGACTTGGACGTGCAGGAGGGAACGCATTGGCGGACCCGCGCGGCGTTGAACGTGGATCTCACCAAGAAGCGAATCGAGGTCCTGGAACGGTACACCAAGGCCATGGAGTTGGAAACGCTCAAGGGCAACTTGAATGAAGCCAGGGCCCGACACGCCGCCAACGTCGAACGGGCCAAGATGGATGAGGCGCGCCGCGTTCTCGCCGTGGAAGAACTCGGGTACTGTGTGATAAAAGCCGAGCGAACCGGTCTGGTGATTTACCCCTCCCTCGCGGCGTGGAAGAAGGCGCCCGAGATCGAAGAAGGTGCCACCGTGCACCGGGATCAAATCCTGCTGATCATGCCGGACCTGTCCAAGATGCAGGTGGAGATCGGTATTCACGAATCCATTATCGATCGCATCAGGCCGGGACTGGCCGCTCGGATCACGCTGCCGGACAAGACCCTGGACGGCGAGGTCACCTCCGTGGCGGCTGTCACGAATCCGGCCGGTTGGTGGACCGGAAACGCGGTGAAATACGACACGGTCATCAAACTTCCCCCGGTGCCTGGGCTAAGACCCGGCATGAGCGCCGAGGTGGAGGTGATCGTCCAACGGCACGAGAATGTGTTGATCATCCCCGTGGGCGTAGTCTTGCAGACGGTCCAGGGAGACTTCTGCTGGATCAAGACAGCGGCGGGCGTGAATCAACGTCGACCCTTGCAGCTCGGGGACACCAACGACGAGTTCATTGTGGTCAATGTGGGCCTTGAGGAAGGGGACGAGGTCCTGCTCGATCCGCTGGCCACTGTGGCCGAAGCGCAGAGACTGGCCCTGATGCCAAGCCACCGCGCCGGCTCAGGCGCAGCGGCGAACCAGGAGGCCGATCATGTCGACTGACAACCCTCCGGCCGCAGCGGCGTCCCAGCGCGGCGCAGGTCAGGGCCCTGCACGGGCACGGGGCCGGTGGCGCAAGCGCACGTGGCTGGTCATCGGATTGCTTGCCGGGGGCGTCTTGGCTGCCCAGGTAGTCACAGAGCGGCGTTCCTCGCGGGAGAACGGCCCCCGGTTCACGTACAGGGTCAGGCGAGGGGACCTGATCGTCACGGTCACTGAACAGGGGACTCTGGAGAGCGCTGTCAATACGGAAATCAAGTGCAAGGTCCGAGATAAGGATATTCCCATCACCTGGGTGATTGAGGGTGGGTCCCAGGTGAAGCCGGGCGACGTGCTGGTACGGCTGGGAACCCTGGCGTATGAAGACCGCATCAGCGAGGTGACAAAGCGGGTCTATTCCGCGCGGTCCACTGCCGAACGATCCAGGGCGGATCAAGCACGAGCGGAGCTGGCCGTGCCCGAGTATCTGGAGGGTCGGTATCGTACCCAGTTGATGACCCTGGAGAAGGACCTGGCGATTGCCCAGTCCAACCTGCGGACGGCCCAGAACTTGCTGGCCCATGATGCGACCATGGCCCAGCGCGGCTACGTCAGCGCCTTGGACCTTGAGCGGCGGGCCTTCGCAGTCACGGAAGCCAAGCTAACCGTGGGCGTCACGCAGACCGAGATCGGTGTGTTGAAGGAGTATACCAAAGCCATGGAGTTGGAAACGCTAAACGGCGACTTGGAGGCCGGTAAAGCACGCAACAAAGCGAACGAGGCGGAACTAAAATCGGCAGAGATTCAACTCGGACTTTCAAGAGCGGATCTCGAGCACTGCGTGGTAAAGGCCGAGAAGAGCGGCATTGTGATTTACCCCACGGGGAAACCGTGGGAGTGGGTACCGGAGATAGAAGAAGGAGCCAACGTATACCTGGGGCAGACCATGCTGCTCATGCCCGACCTCTCCCAGATGCAGGTAAAGGTCGGTATTCGCGAATCCTTCATCGACCGCATGAAGCCGGGCCTGAAAGCGCGCGTGTCCCTTGCTAACCAGACGCTCGCAGGGGAGGTCACCACTGTGGCCGCAGTGACTGGGCCGGCCGGGTGGTGGAACGGCAATACGGTACGCTATGACACAATCGTCAAGCTGCCCTCAATCCCCGGCGTCATGCCCGGGATGAGCGCCGAGGTGGAGGTGACCCTCGCACAGTATAAGGACGTATTGACCGTCCCTGTGGCCGCCATCGTAGACACCGCCCGGGGCGCATTCTGTTGGGTCAAGACGGCGGATGGCACAGAACGGCGTACCCTGGAACTGGGTGACACCAATGACCGCTTCACCGTGGTGGAGACAGGTTTACAGGAAGGCGATGAGGTGGTGCTCCACCCCTTCGCCTTTAAAGAAGCAAGGGACCTGGCCCTGCAACCCAGTGCAGAGACAGAGGTGCAGGAGCCGAATGAACCCAAGCGGCCGAAGGCAATTGGGACAAAAGGAGCCTCGGAGCCAGGGCCCGATTCAAAGTCGAAACGGTCCGGGCCGAAAACCGCCAAACCGTCCAAGCGCTCAAACAAGAAAAAGCCAGTGCATTGACAATCGGCAACAAAATGAACAACTCCCTCATCCGAACGGCTCGAACGAGCGTAAAAAACCTGTTGGTACACAAGATGCGCGCCGGCCTGGCCGCCCTGGGCATCTTCATCGGGACCTGTACGGTCATCTGGTTGGTGGCCATGGGGGAAGGGGTGAGCTACCGGGCCCAGCAACAGATCAAGGAACTCGGCGCCACGAATATCATCATTCGCAGCAAGGAGCCGATGTCTGCGAGTGACGGGCGGGACGCCAATAGTCGTCTAAAGATTTTCGGCCTGTTGAGGGCAGACTACCGGCGCATCGTCGAGAACATTCCCAGCATTCGCCGCGCGATTCCCATGCGGGAACTCCGTTTCGAACTGAGGCGGGGTAACCGCACGGCGGACGCCAAACTCGTGGGATGTGTGGAGGCGTACCTGGAGCTAAACCGGCTGGAGATAGCCAGGGGCCGCTGGCTCACGCAACGCGACCGTGGTAAGAAAGTCGTGGTCCTGGCACACGACGCGGCCAAGCGGCTTTTCCCCTATGAGAACCCCATTGGCCAGACCATCTGGGTGGGCAGCGAGTTCTACGTCGTCATTGGCCAGACCCGGCCGCGCATGGCGTCGGCTGCGATCGGCGGCAGCTTCGATGCCCGTGACTACAGCCTGGATGCCTATATCCCGCTGAAGACCCTACGCCAGCGAGTGGGCGATCTCGTGATGAAACGTGTGGGGGGCGAATTTCAAGGCGAACAGGTCGAGCTCAGCCAAATCACCGTGAGCGTCGATACCGTGGACGAGGTCGATGAAACCGCGGCCATCATCAATACCTTACTCAAGAAGTATCATGACAAGGAAGACTATGCCGTGGTTGTACCCAAGGAGCTACTGCAACAGGCGGAACGGACCCGGGCCATGTTCAATGTCCTGCTGGTGGTCATCGCCGGCATCTCACTCCTCGTGGGCGGGATCGGCATCATGAACATCATGCTCGCCACCGTGACCGAGCGGACGCAGGAGATCGGCATTCGGCGGGCGCTCGGCGCCAGACGCCGGCACATCATCCAACAGTTTCTCGCCGAAACGATTGTGCTCACGGCCAGCGGCGGTCTGCTGGGCGTCCTGTTCGGTCTCATGTGTGGGCCCCTGTTTCGAGGCCTGCGCACAGCCGTGACGATGATGTCGCCGGACCTATTGCCACCGATTGTCTACACGCTCGAACCTCGCATCGCGCCGTGGTCGGTAGTCTTGTCATTGGCCATTTCTATCGGCGTGGGGATTGTCTTCGGCGTCTATCCCGCCCGGCAGGCCGCGTATATGGACCCGATCGAGGCGCTGCGCCACGAGTAGACCCCACCTGTACACTACGCTTGAGTAACTGCAAAGCGAATATCGAACACCGAATGTCGAATTTCGAAGGTCGAAGGGAAAGGCAAGCCCCCTGGTACACCCCACTTCGCCATTCGACATTCCTTGTTCGATATTGGATATTCATTGGATGGTGCGGGAAAACGAACCATTCATATCCAATCCTATGAACCGCACATTCCCGTAGGTGAATGGGAACCACTGCTCATCATGCGGTAGGGAGAAGAGACTGGAAAACCAGGATCGACCCGAATAGAAATACTCATGATTGCCGAGGCCCGGAAATACCGGCGTATCATGCATCAAACTGCGAGCAGCCTTTCCCAAAAAGCATCTGTCTCTTACTAGTGCCATCGCTATAATGATGGAACATTATGACTCTAAGGGACAACTGAGAGTGGCATTTCTGGGACTCGATATCGCTATATGGACCGTATTGGTCGTTTATCTGACCGGCATGTTGTTGCTCGGATGGTGGAGTAAACGCGAGACACACAGCCAGGAGGGATACCTGCTGGGGAACCGCCGCTTCGGTTCTTTCATGATGATCATGCACTCCTTTGGGACGGGCACGCACCCCGGCGCCCCGGCCGGGGTGATCAGCATGACCGTGTCCAACGGGGCCTCGGGGATCTGGGTCTCTTGGATGTGGATGTTCGGGACGCCCTTTTACTGGTTGATCGCCCCGCTCATCCGGCGTATGCGTTCTCTGACCATGGCCGATTACTTTGAGCAGCGCTTTGGCCGGGTCGCCAGTACGCTCTACGTCGTCGTTGCGATCGTTGGCATGACAGTCTTTCTGGCAAGCGTCTTGCTGGCGACCACGCGCACCGTGCAGGGCATCATGGGCAAGACCAGCAGCACTGATAGTGACGTCTGGTTTTTCGGCATCTTGCTGGTGATTACCGTCGTATTCATTGTATACAGCTACTGGGGGGGCATCGTCGCTGCGATCCGTACGGATATGATCCAGGGCCTGATGATCATTACCCTCTCCTTTCTGGCGATCCCCGCGGCCTTCAACCTGGAGCAGGTGGGAGGACTCGCCGGGTTGCGACAAACCCTGGCCCAGGCCGATCCCCATTATCTCCATCTCTTCGATGCCCAGCATTTCAATTGGATGACGGTCCTGCTGCTCAGCATCAATGCCCCCTTGAGCATGTTGGCCATGCCGCACCTGATGAGTGTCTGTGCCGCCGGCCGTTCGGAATGGGAAGGTCGCGTTGGTTTTACCTGTGGCAATATCTTGAAGCGCATCTGTACGATCGGCTGGTGTGTGCTGGGGCTCTGTTGGCTGGCCTATCTGATCAAGTCCCAGGCGGAGATCCATCCGGACGCGGCCTTTGGTGACTCGATCCGGGTCTTACTGTCTCCTTTCCTGCAGGGGATCATGTTGGCCTGCATCATGGCGGCAGCCATGTCCTCCGGGGATGCGGTCCAGATCACCTTGGGGGGACTGATCTCCCAAAACATCTACCGCGTGTTTTTCAATCCAGAGGCACAAGAGGCACAACTGCTGAAAGTCACGCGGCGCATGGGACTGATCGTCGCTCTGTGTGCTGTAGGGACTGCCATGCTGATGCGTAGCAGCGTGGTCAAAGCCATCTTGGACTACCTCAATATTCTGAGTCTGATCGGCATCTCCGTAGCGATGGGTCTGGTCTGGCGCCGTATGAACACCAGCGGTGTGGTGGGTAGTGTGGTGCTGGCTGTGACCACTTTTGTGGTGACGCGCTATGGCTTAGACTGTTCGCGACAGATTGTGACCGGGCTGCCACTCCTCGCGGGCGTGACGGGAGGCATCATTGGCAGCCTCCTTACCAAACCACCGCCTTGGGATCAGGTGGAACAGTTCTTTAAAAAGATTTACGTGCCCATCGGCGCGGAGGAGGATTTGGCACGGCCCTTAAGCCAGATCGTCCCTCTTGACGAGCGTCTCGTGACCGCTGCAGGACTCTTTATCGTTAGGCCTTCACGCCAGTCTTGGGTGGGATTCCTGGTAACCTTGGCTATCTGCCTGGGAGCCGTTTTATTCATGCTATGGTTTCTCCACGGATAGGACTGACTCAGCGACATGCAACAACAGGGCAAACAAATACCGACACGTGTGGGTCTGATTGGCATCGGCCTGGTGGGCACGGCATTGGCGGAGCAGTTCCTGAAGCACGAGATAGACGTCATTGGCTATGACCTTGACACGCAGCGGCTCACGCAGCTCGAACGGATGGGGGGACGCCGTGCCACGAGCCCGCGAGAGATTGCCCAAACCGTGGACCATGTGGTTCTATCACTACCGGATAGCGAGATTGTGCAGGAAGTCATCGAAGGCCCCCACGGCCTCCTCACTGCCGCCGACAAACCCTCCTATGTGATCGACACCAGCACCGGTGATCCGGAAGACACGTCACGTCTGGCCCAAAAACTGGCTCAGTCCGGAGTATCCTTCTTGGATGCCACTATCTGCGGGGCGAGCAGCCAGTTACAGAAAGGCGAGGCCGTTCTGATGGTGGGGGGTGAACCGTCGAGCTATGAGGCCTGCGCCGATCTACTGGGCTTGCTAGCGAAGCATGTGTTTTACTTGGGGCCTTCCGGATGCGGCTCCAAGGCCAAGTTGGCCACCAACCTGGTGTTGGGTTTGAACCGCCTGGTCTTGGCGGAGGGCATGGTGTTCGCGGAAAAACTGGGCCTGCCACTGGACACCTTCTTGGAATTACTAAAGGTCAGTCCCGCTTATTCCGCGGCCGTGGATGTCAAAGGTGAAAAGATGCTAAGGAGCGACTTCGAACCGGTGTCGCGGATTCGGCAACACTACAAAGATGTGTCGCTCATGCTCAAGCATGCGCAACGTCACGGGCAGCACCTTCCCCTGTGCGAACTCCATCAGGACATCTTGGCAAAGGCCATGGCGGCCGGAGACAGTGACCTGGATACCAGCGCGGTCATCAGAGAAATAAGACGACGAACGACAGATGAATCTAATAGCACCTAACAAAATGACTCTGCATTCAAACGGCTTATTTTGTGCCTGGACGGCGTCAGGCTGCATCGACTATCTTCAGATAGCCTGCTTCGCCTTCCTTGCCAGTCTCAAAAACGCTCGTTTTCGGTGCTACGATTCATTTTGATAGGCACTCTAAGGAGAAACGTCCATGAACACGAAAACTGTTTGTTCCCGACGCCATCTGCTCAAACGCGGGGTCCTGGCAGGCACTGCCCTGTGGTCACGTCGGCGGATACTGGGCGCAAATGACGACATTCGCGTGGCCATCATTGGCCTGGGCGGCAAGGGTCGCAGCCACGTGAGTCAATTCTCCAACCTACCGGGTGTTCGTATCGTGGCCCTCTGTGATGTCGATCCGCGGCGTCTGGCCGAGCAGGTCAAGCGAGTCGACGGTGCCCATTCCCAAACGGATCCGCGGCGGATTCTGGACCGACAGGACATCGATGCCGTAGTGATCGCCACCCCCGATCATTGGCATGGCTTACTGGCGGTCTGGGCCTGTCAGACCGGCCGGGATGTGTACGTGGAAAAACCGGTGTCACACAATCTCCTGGAAGGCCGTAAGATCATCGCGGCCGGGGCCAAGTACGGCCGCATCATACAGGCGGGTACTCAATACCGTTCGGATCGTGGGCTTCAGGAAGCAGCCGAATACATTCATCAGGGCCATTTGGGCAAGATGCTCTGGGGTCATGTCGTCTGGTATGAGTTGCGCGGCAGCATTGGCAATGTGGCACCTCACACTCCCCAAGGGCTTGACTACGACCTGTATTGCGGTCCTGCAGAGGTTCGACCCTTGCGCCGCAAAAAGCTGCACTATGACTGGCATTGGCTCTGGTCCACGGGAACCGGGGATCTGGGCAACAGTGGGATCCACGCCTTCGATCTCTGTCGTTGGTTCGCCGGCTATCAAGGCCTCCCGCCCCGGGCGGTTTGCGTGGGGGGGCGGTTCGGGGTTAATGACGCAGGCGAGACACCGAATACACAGTTGACTTTACTCGACTACCCTGAGGCCCCCATACTCATCGAGAACCGCAATCTCCCCAAACAAAAAGGTAAGAGGGCCTTGGACCTTTTTCGGCAAGTCAGAGAGGGCATTATCTTTCAGTGCGAAGGCGGTTATTTTGCCGGTTTGCGGGGCGGCGGTTCGGTATACGATACCCAAGGCAAGCGGATCAAACAATTTGTCGGTGACGGCGGCGGCCAACACGCGAGCAATTTCATAGCAGCCGTGCGTAGCCGGGACAGCGCTCTGCTCAACGCCCCCATTCAGGAAGGCCACATTTCGTCGGCCTGCTGTCACCTGGGTAACCTCTCCTACCAGCTCGGCGCGCCCGCGGATTCCGCCACACTGCAAAAGGTAATGAGAGAATGCCAACAGGCCGGACCTACCGTGGAAAAACTGGAGCAACACCTCCGTGCCAATGGCGTGGATTTAGAGAAAGAGCCCATGACCTGCGGGCCTTGGCTGACCCTAGATAAGCAGACGGAGGAGATTACCGAGGTCGAAGGAGCGGACTCCGGGGCACTCCTGAAAAAGGCAAGACAATTGGCCCATGGGAGATATCGGTCGCCGTTTGTGATGCCCGAAGAGGTGTAGCCGGCAAACATGGTAACCGTTCACGTGGCATGGGATTGAGAAGTAATGGTCAGGGTGGTTTGAACCGCAGAATATCGAACAGCAGAATGTCGAAGGGCAGTGAATTTGATCTCGAAGAGCGGCTCATAGACTTCGCCGTTCGGATCATCAAACTGATCGAGGCTTTGCCCAATACGCGGTCGGGAAACCACATCCGTGGCCAAGTCCTACGCAGCGGTACTTCGCCCGCTCCGAATTATGCAGAAGCACAGAGCGCCGAGTCCCGCAGCGATTTCGTCCATAAGATCAAGATTGCACTAAAGGAGCTTCGAGAGACGAAAGTGTGGTTGCGAATGATAGGCAAGGCCGATTTGGTCGACCCGCCATCAAAACTCGACCCTGCTGATACAGGAGAACGACGAATTGATATCCATCTTAGTGGTCAGCGTCAAGACGGCAACAAGGAAGCACGTGTCTGATGAAGAAGTTCATGACCCACATTAACTTCACCGTTGGACATTCCTTGTTCGATATTCTGCGGTTCGTCTCTGCTCGAAATGTTCGGTGAATGTGTACGTAAAATGAACTGTCCTAGCCTATCGAGGTGAATATGATGAAGTCACGTTATTCTTTAGGTCGGATCATCACCTGTTTCGTCAGCGTAACTGTCTTGGCAATAGCGTGTCAGGCAGCACCGGTGGCGCCCCGCATTGGTTTTATCGCCCAGCCCCGGATGATCGTGATCAAGGCCGACAATCAGCCCCTGGCAACCTATGTCTACAGCGATCCTGAGATCCTCCGTCCCTATTTCAAAGACATCCACGCCCCGGGGGGGATACAGATCTCGCGTTTTCATCCCCCGCGTGAGGGAGTAGATCCCACGGACCATGCCCGTCTCCACCCAGGTCTCTGGCTGGCATTCGGCGATCTCAAGGGTGCTGATTTCTGGCGTAACAAAGCACGCGTGGAGCACGTTGAGTTTGTCGTGGCCCCGCATGCCACCGGTCTCCAGGGCAGCTTTACGGTGCGTAATCGTTACCTTGGCGACGGCAAGATTCTCTGCGAAGAAACCTGTGAGTATACCTTCCTGGTTCGCTCGACCGGGATTCTCATCCTGTGGCACTCCACCTTTCGATCGGATCAGAATAACTTTTGGTTCGGCGATCAGGAGGAAATGGGCTTGGGCGTGCGCGTGGCCACCCCGATCATGGTAAAGAGCAAACAGGGTGGCCGGATCATCGATGACCAAGGTCGAAGAGACGAAGAGGGTATCTGGGGCAAACAGGCCCAATGGTGTGACTACAGCGGCTGGATCAACGGTTCCTTTGTCGGAATCACGATCATGCCCGACCCAGGCAATTTCCGTCCCTGTTGGTGGCACACCCGGAACTACGGATTCATGGCCGCCAATCCCTTCGGGCGGGCCGCCTTTGGAGCGGGTCCGGCCAGCAAAGTAAGGGTTCAAAGAGGAGAGCCCTTCCGTCTATCCTATGGCATCCTGTTACATGCCAACAAAAATGAGGAGACGCTGGATCTTCCGGCCGCCTATCAAGATTATTTGACGGTGTTGCGGCAGACGCAGGAAAACACCAAACAGGGAGGACAGAGATAATGCCGCCATCATCATGTCCCCAACCTGGTCTCAAACCCGATACGGCACGCAACCAGGACAAACCCAAGGTACTGTTGGTCATCGGTGACGGTGCCGAGGTCATGGACACCCTGTTTCCCCTCTATCGCTTGGGAGAGGATTATCAGGTGGTGGTGACGGCACCGGAGAAAAGGACCTACCACCTGGTCATCCACGAACGCACCGAAGGCTGGGACATCACCGTGGAGAGGCCGGGCTATCGGCTCGGCGCAGACCTGGCATTTCGCGACATAAAGGACGACTCCTATGTCGCCCTGGTCCTACCAGGAGGACGGGCACCGGAATACCTGCGTTACGACGCCGACCTCATGCGCATCACACAGGCCTTCTTTACCCATGACAAGCCTGTGGCCTCCATTTGCCACGGGATCGAAATCCTCGGCGCTGCGAATGTGATTCACGGCCGTGAAGTCACCACCATCCCCAAGTGTCGTTTCGACGCTCAGGTCTGCGGCGCCCTCTACAAGGAAGAGCCGGTGGTACGCTCCGGCAACTTGATCTGTGCACGGGCCAAAAAAGACATGTCGGACTGGATGAAGCAGTTCAGCCGCATGATTGCAGACTATGCGGAGACTGTGTCACGCTGAACGCCTCGCCCGAAGGCGAATCGGAGGATTGAGATAGATTCCTATAGCATTGACGGCACATTAGAGATCGGACAATGTCTTTAATTTTCTTAAAAAGTGTCCGTCTCTAACTAATACCTCTTCAAAGGTGACATTTCCAATGCGGTACTTCTTCCAGTCTCTGTAGTCAAAGTGCCACCATTCGTACTCATAGATGGTAAAGCCCTCCGCCTCCATCGTGCGCCGCAGTAACTGGCGATACCACCGCTGCCTGGATGTGCCGCCCGGATAAGAAGGAAACGAGCGTGGTGAGAATTCATCGTAGCCTGCGACCATCTGAATGGCTTTGCCAGTCGAAAGGTCATACAGCGTCAAGTCAACGGCACACCCACGATTGTGTCGTGAACCGTCGGCCGGGTTGGCGACGAAGTCCCTTAACTTTGCCGGTGTCGCGTCCCAAAACATCTTGGTAACGTGCCACGGGCGATAGGCATCATGAATCAACATGCCCAAGCCCCGTTTCTTGAGTCGTTGATGCGCGCGCACGACCGCCTCGGCAGCAGGCCGTTGCATGAACGCCCGAGGCTGCTTATAGAAGACCGCGCCGGTGAAATTGTTCGTCGTTGCGTATCGAATGTCGAGCTTGAGGGTCGGATCCAGTGAAATGAGGTCGACTAATTCAGGATCGCGAAAGTCGCCTGATTCCCGAGGTGGGCTGGCGGCGAGTGCCGTCTCGCGCAGTTCGTTGATGGGTCTGACCGGTTTGATCTTGAACGTCTCGCCGTCTCGCGTCCCGACTTCGCGACGTTTGAACAGCACTTCTGCAGCGACGACTTGGGTTGCATAGCCGGTTACATCACGCGTGAACTTCAACCCCTCGCCATGATAAAGACCATAGTCGGGAAACGCGAACTCGTTCTCGCTGATTTCCTGCAGCGGATAGTAAAAGAACCATTCGATCAGGGCGAAAAGTCGGCCTCGGTTTTCGAGGATATACAGCGTGTTGTGGTCCCAGCCATATTCGCCGATCAGGCCCTTCCATGGACCGCGCACATCCACGGGTGGCTGATAGGGTTCGCGCGTGTACGTCGTATCGCCTACGATGAGCTTGCCATCATCGCCTAGCCGTACGTTGGTTCCGAAGCCGAACGGATCGTCCGTAATGATCGCGCCGTCATCACTGGCAGATCGCAGTTCGTAACGAAATACCCCGCGCTGCATGAATACACGGCCGTTGAGTTTCGAAATCTCCGTGAGTTGTTCCTTATTACGGTAGGTTCCGACAAGCTCTCGAGCTCGTTCGGGAGGCACTGTCTTGGTGGTACGGTACCTGGGCAAGGGCTTGGCGTCCTGCTGGGCGAGCATCAGCCGCAGCGCGTAATCGGTAATACGGCGCACGACGCCGTTGCTGACGTCGAGCGACGAGGCCGCGGCCACTCCCAGCCTGCGATCGGGCAACGCTTCGACTTGTGTCGAGAAGCCGTACACCGCCCCGCCGTGTCCGATTTTGCGATGTCCATCGAGATCTTGAACGCGAAATCCCAGGCCGTACCCGGACGGCTTTCCGCGCGCGTCCTTCCGCGCTGTCATCATGAGCGTTAACGTTTCGGGCTTTAATATGACACCGTCTGAAGTTTGACCGTCGTTCAACAGACAGACGAGAAACTTTGATAAATCCAAAACACTTGAGTACAGATTGCCCGCCGGCGCGATGCCGAGAGCAAAGTGGGGTGCCGCGAAGCGTCGGTCGTCGTATGTCCACATCCATCCAGTTGCAAGCCTCTGCTGCATATCGGGTGTTGGCACAAAGCGACTGTTGTCCATCTTCAGCGGGCTGAGAATCGTATTCGTGATCCGCTGCGAATAAGGAATTCCGAGTTGTTTTTCCAAAACCGCTCCAATGACGGAGATTCCAGCGTTCGAATACTTCGTCTTCGTTTGCGGTTCATAGACTAATGACGTCTTGTTAAGACTGGCGACCGTTTCCGTCAGAGAGGGTTCGTCGGGGTCAAAGTAGTTTCCAATCGGGGACTCTCGCACGAGTCCCGATTGATGTGACATCAATTGCCGAAGCGTGATAGCAATGCCGGACTCATTCCGCGGCGCGAAGCTGGGCAGATATTGCTTTACGGGAGTGTCCAGGTTGAGTTTCTGTTGCTCAACCAGTTGCATCACGGCGATGTCGGTAAACAGCTTTGAAACCGAGCCGACGCGATATACCGTCTGGGCGGTCGCTGGGCGCTTTCGGTCAGCATCTTCAAATCCATAACCCTCTGCCCAAATCGTCTTATCTCCGTCGACCAGGGCGATCGAGAATGCGGGTAGGTCTTTGGAGGTGACTTCGTGAAGCACCGCCATACTCAGTCGTTCGACGACTTCTTGGTACTTTGCCGTCAGTTCCGCGTCGCCGCCCGCAACGCTCGCAAACAACGTGCAAATCAGGGTTAGTAAGCACAATCTCGATAACATCAGAATCCCCATAGCGTGGTCATTTCGAAAATAGCATTTCGCCGTGGCGTGGCATTACGATTGGGGCAATCCAAACACGAATAAGGCATTGCCCGCCGCAATGGCCACAAATTGTCGCCCGTCAATCGCGAAAGACATCGGGTTGGTACGCACGTGGCCTCCGGTTTGGAATTCCCAGAGGAGGTCGCCATCAACGGCGTCGAGCGCAAACACATTGCCTTCATTCGTGCCGCCGAACACGAGGCCGCCGGCGGTTGCCATGAGTCCGGCCCAAGGAGGCGAGTGCAGACGGAACTCCCAGACGAGCTTGCCACTCAACACTTCAAGCGCGCGAACGGCGCCAAAGGCATCGTCGCCACCCAAAGCTTGTTCGCCACCGCCCATGAAGGGTCTCCCGGGAACATACTCAACGTCGCTTTTGAAATAGTAAGACCCCATTTCCCGCACAGCAACGTAGAAGCGTTTCGTGTCGGGGCTGTAGGATGGGCTGAACCAGTTCGTGGCGCCTTGCAGACTCGGATAGACCAGAGCGCCTTCTTCGGTCGGCTCGGTGTTGGGCAAGACGATCGGTCGGCCCGTTTTTGCATCAAGCCCCTTGGCCCAGGTTTGTTTGGCATAGGGAACTCCCAATATGAACTCTCCGGTTTCACGATCCAATAGGTAGTAAAACGCATTCCGGTTCGCTATGGCCACGAGTTTCCGATTCCGATCGTCAATCTTCGCGTCGAACAACACTGGAATCTGGTTGGAGTCCCAATCGTGTAAATCGTGCGGCGTGAATTGAAAGTGCCACCGGCGTTGACCCGTCGAGGGATCCAATGCAAGCAGGCAGCAGGTATAAAGGTTATCTCCGGGACGGGCATCGCCATTCCAGTCCGGGCCCGGATTCCCAGTGCACCAATATAGCAAATCCAGGGCAGGATCGTAGGAACCCGTCAACCAAGTCGCCCCGGCGCCGGTTT
>JADFMM010000318.1 GCA_022563885.1 Planctomycetota bacterium
CGTTCTCGCTTGCGATTACGAGTACCGCTTCGCTGAGCACGAGCACGAAAACAGATCAGACGGACTGTTACCCATACGCACACTCTTGTGAACCAAGCCGAAAAACGAGTACGATTAGAGTCGCCGGGATAAACCGGCATAGAGTCGGGGATGCAAGCGCCCCACATGAAAGGAGTAACGAACCATCATGCCCCCAAGCTATGAGTCTTACGCCGTAAGGTATAAGGCTAGTGTCGTTAGCAGGGGAAAGCGTGAGCTGGCCATTGAGCTCCGAAATCATCCAATCCAGGTGCTGGCCCTGTTAATCGGAGGGATCAGTAACACGGGGGATCGCGTTAGCGTGAGGGATCAACCGGCCTGGCGGAGTCGTAGAACCCATGCAAGCGTGACTGCTCTATGTGCGAGAACCGGGAGATCCTGGGAGATGCCTGCTGGTGTTGCAGGCCGGTTGGGGAAGGTCTGTGGCCGAACGCCCAACGCGAATACTCCCAGGAAGTCAGACATTGGCATAGTACCGTCGATCCGGTCGAACAAAGCGGTCCAGCCCGCGGCGGAGACCTGGGGAGGAAAGGCCAGTGACTAAGGGGAATTCAAATCAGACGGCCGGGGACCAGACACAGAACTGGGCTATCCCGTTGTCCTGCCCGAGGCGAATACGTGCAGCGGCAAGTCGTCATCAGGCAAAGCGTTTCAGATTCGCTGGTAGAGCGCCTGCCAGACTTGCATACGTCTTCGCGTTTGACCTGAAGTAGGAGCCGTATGGAGTAGTTCTCCACGTACGGATCTGTGCGGGGGGCGGCCGGGCGACCGGCATCCCTACTGCGATCGATTCCTACGTCGAGTCGTGTAACCCAGAATTGAACCAGGCCGTTTTTTTTGGCTTCCTGCGGCAGGGTAGAGACACTTTATGTTGCAACCATCTCGTGAAAGTTTCTCTAAAAAATGTTTCGCATGCCAACCTGATCCGGGAGATAATCAAGGGCTATGGCTAATTACCGGCACGATAACGGATCATCTAACGAAACAACATGTGTGTATTCCCTAGATTGGAACATTGTGGTAGCCGCTCTTGCCACTTTGGTGTCAGCTTGGATCGCAGCGGGCTCGATGGGATTGTTGGCCCATCCGTTGAGGCGGGCTTTGGTTCTAGTGGGTGTGATGACGGCTCTGGTTTCGGGACGGCCCACCTTGGATAGATCCTGGGTAAAGGTGTGTCAAGTTCTGATCATGGTTACGTTGGCTGTGGCCCTGATCTCTGTGACATCCTTTGGGGTCAATGTTTTAGGGTGTGCACTGATTGCTGCCTGCCTGGCCTCCACTGCAAATGGCAGAGCGAAAAACGCCCTCAAGACTACGTCGATAGCCATCGGTGTTTTTTCCATATATCGTATGGCTTTGACGTCTTTACCGTGGTTCTGGCTACTGACCGATTGGCTGGCCGCCCTCATAACACGTCCAATCACCTGGATGACTGGGCAAGCTCTCGCAGTGGGGCCGACGTACGCCGGTCTGGACTTTCCAGTGCTCCTGTTGACCTTGTGCCTGTGTGGAGTACGTTTAACTGAGGCGCCTCGACAACATCGATACTGGTATGGGATAGGGGCTCTTGTTTTGGTGCAGACCCTTTATCTATGCGGATTGTCATTTGTACCCGCTTGGTTGCAGAGCGTCTCGGAACTGTCCGTAGAGTCCCCAACGTGGGGGAGCCATCTGTTGCCATTGCTGATACCTTCGTATTTCCCTGTTGTATTGGCTCTGCTGTCTTTAGTGATCGCGGGTATCCTATTGCGGTGGACTCCCTGGCAAATCTCGGGCGCGGGAAATTCAATACACCTAAAGCGTCGCCGATGGATGGCCTGGATCTTAGCGATGGTGTTGCCTGTAATCATGTTGTGTTTTACGCAGGCCATGCCAATGGTGGGAAAAAAAGTCGTGTTCTATGAAAAAGGTTTTCTGAATTGGCTCAAACCGGAGCATGAAAGCTACGGACGTCTGTCGAGTGGTATGTACGGTATGCTTCCTTCCTTTGTACGGAGTCTGGGTGCCCAAGCCGTGATCTCGCCCGACCTTGATGCCAATGACTTGGAGGACGCCGATGTTCTGGTCCTGCTTTTTCCTGACGACCCTTGGCAGGACGGTCAGTTGGAACGTATTGAGCGTTTTGTTAGCGATGGCGGGTCCTTGTTGGTGATGGGTGAACATACCTCTGACGACCTGCAGGGGAGGAGTCGATTTAATGAGGTTTTGACGCCGACTGCGATGCACGTCAATTTTGACTCCGCAACGTTTGATATTGGGGGGTGGCTGCATTCGTATCAGATGATGGCTCATCCTATCACACTTGGGATGAGTGATCAGCGTAACGAGGCAGGTGTCGTGATTGGTGCTTCGGTGCATACACGTTGGCCTGCACGACCTCTGGTGATGGGACGATGGGGCTGGTCGGACTGGGGAGATCATGGCAGCACGAGGGCAAAGATGGGTAACGGCAAATACGACCCCGGGGAGCGACTGGGTGATCTGATTCTCGCTGCCGAGCAACCCGTAGGCAAGGGCCGTGTGATTACTTTTGGCGATACCTCCAGCCTGACCAACGGTATTGCAGTCGGAGCGCATGCCTTCATTAACCGTTTGTTTTCCTATCTGGCGGGCAGGCAGATGGACCCCCATGCGCCTTGGCGTCAATTCCTGGCCTTGATGGCCGGCGTTGCGTTGATTTGTCTCTTGGTCTATGACAAGGACCTATGCATGGTGACCTTTACGCTCCTGATACTGGCCGGTTCCGTACAGGTATGTTCGGGATTGACAGTGAAGAGCCATGACAGGGTCCCGAGCGGCAGTAGCGTCCATAACATACGGTTGGCGTATGTCGATGCCTCCCATCTAGAGGCCTATAGCTCGGAGTCATGGCGAACAGACGGGATTGGAGGTTTGATTCTGACGTTGATGCGCAACGGTTATCTGACACTGTCTATGGACCGTTGGTCGGCTAAACGTCTTGAGCAGGCGGATCTCTTGATCAGCATTGCACCCTCTCGAGCTTTTACGTCGAAAGAACGCCAAGTCGTCCAACAGTTTGTACTCAAGGGTGGCACGTTCATAGTGACCGCTGGATTTGAGAGAGCCGGTGGGTGCCAAGATCTGCTCAAAGACTTTGGTTTTTTTATCGGGCGACATGACACCGATACGGTTCAGGTTCGCGCCTTGGGACACTTTAAATCACCCTATCTGCAGACCGACGTTGGGCGAGCGTTTGTTCGATTTCACGCAGCTTTTCCGGTGGTCTCTACGGCAGCCGATGCTCAAGTCCTCGCCTATGGTGCGGATAATCTACCGGTGATGATGATGCGCAGCATAGGACAGGGTCGTGTGGTGGTTGTCGGCGACACTGGATTTGCCATGAACAAGAATCTCGAACATGAAGATGGTAGTCCTTTTGAAGGTCTGCGTGAAAATGCCGACTTCTGGCGATGGCTTCTATCACGGATTAAGGGCGAATCTATGTGGATTCCGCCCCGCATCCGTCCCGCCACCGAGGAGGTGGCCCCATGATGCGTGTGTGGTGCTCTCTGGCATTGTTGAGTGCTTCCTGGATGTTCGGCGTGACGTATTATCATGATGCCGTTCTTTGGATCTGGTTTTTACTGGTCGTTATTGGCAGCGTCCTGTTGTGGGGGATCCCCATGCCTCGCCTTTCGACAGGGACCAAGGTGACGGGTGCGCTATTACTGCTTCCGGCGGTCCTCTTGCTGCCGTGGCCCTACAGGGCAGGACCCCTGTTGGCGGGCTTGGGCCTGTTACTGGCTATGCCCCTTGCACCCAGGCGGTGGCCCCGAACATGTGGCGCCGCATGCATAGCAAGTGGTGTTGTTCTGACGATACAGTCTTTGGCCTTGTATGCTTATATTGGGCAAACCGCAAGATCCCATGAACTGCCATTGTGGCTTGCGCGTCTCGTGTATGGCGTTGCCCGAGTGATGGGGGTGGATGCGGCTCTGGACGGTACCTCTTTGTGCCTGTTTACCATGCGAGAGGTCCATCGGCTTGGCATGACCTGGGAGTTCTTTTTTGACCCAGTGTCTATGTTGTTTTTGGTGGGGAGCTTTATATTATTCACCTTCTTCTTTAGGGCAAGGGCTAAAGCTGTGTTTGCCGCTTGCCTGGGGATCGGCGTGTGGCAGTGTCTACGCGCCGGCGTGCTCGTGGCCCTGCTGGTGCACCGGGCCCTGCTGACGGAGTATGATGAACCGTTGGCCCTCATCAGCCTGTTTTGGAGTCCTTGGATTCATCTTGTCCTGCTGATCGGGCCGGTCCTCCTGATGTGGCACTTTGTGACGTTTGAACCACTTGCCGACACAGAAAAGCTGTTGATGCCGACTAGACATCTGCGCCCGGTGTTGTTGGCAGGTCTGGGTGCAGGTGTTCTGGTTTGGGGATGGCATTATGCTCCTCAGGGGCAGCGCAAGGCCGGGCGCGTATTCGTTGACGAACATCACTCCCAGTGGGAACGCACCGACCGGCCCTTTGATACTGAGTGGTATGGTAATGACTCCGGATATAATTATGCCTGCCTGTATGACTATCTGTCACGTTATTACACGATGTCACGTATCGAATCACGATTAACGGCCAATCGGTTGAGCGAGTGTGATGTATTGGTCGTCAAGATGCCTACAGAGAGGTACGGGACGGACGAGATTCAGGTCATCAAGACATTTGTCGAGCAGGGCGGCGGTCTGTTGCTTGTGGGTGAACACACCAATGTATTTAATACAAGCACGTACCTCAATGACATTTCCCAGAGTTTTGGTTTTGTCTTTCGTGACGACTGTCTGTTTGACATGGATAGCCCCTTCGAGCAGTATTATGTCCCACCGTTGATCCCGCATCCGGTGGTTCAGCACATGCCATCCGTGGATTTTGCTGTTTCCTGTTCCATAGATCCCGGTCATAGCCGCGGCAAAGCTGTCATATGCTCCACAGGGCTTAAGAGCTTACCTGCAGAATACCACGTGAGCAATTTTTATCCCCAGGTGGAAGACCGTGTGTTGATGCGCTACGGTGCGTTTATTCAGCTTTGGGCACAAGACGTAGGGAGAGGCCGTGTGCTGGCCTTCACGGATTCCACAATTTATTCTAATTTTGCGGCATTCGAACCCGGCAAGCCCGAACTCATGCTCGGGATGATCGAATGGCTTAATCATGTGCGAGGCCCGTTTAATGTCACACCCTGGCTACTGGGATTGGGCGTTGGTTTAAGTGTCACAGGACTTTACCGGAGGGTTAAGATCCGTAGCGTTCGCCTGCCAGTATTCTGTGCCGCCGTTTTTGGAGCGTCTTTGGGCATTGTCACCGTGAAGGCGGTCAACCGTCAGGAGTTGACGTTACCTCAGGCCGAACGTCCCTTCGTTCGGGTCGTGATGGACCGGACTCTCTGTCGTGGACCCCTCTCTAAGAGTGGTTTTATCGCGGGCCGGGACAATGGTTTTGGCATCTTTGAACGGTGGATTCTTCGATTGGGTTACTTTACCACGCGGGGACAAGACAGTGAGGCCTTTGTTGGCGATCTACTGGTGTTTTGTTATCCCACAGAAACCGTGACCGCCGTTTTCAGGCAGCAGTTTCTAGAATACCTTGAATCCGGGGGGCATGCCCTGATTCTGGATGACCCTGACAATACCCACTCTACTACCAACAGTCTGCTCTATCCTTTGGGTGTGTCTATCAACCCACAGAGTCGCCTAGCAGGGACTTTAGAAAACAATCAAGGATGGCCGACCGCGTCTCCTAAGAGCGCCTACCCGGTGGAGGGTGGCGAACCCTTGGTGTACCTCCAGGGCAGGCCGGTAGCGGCGCAGCTAGGCTATGGCTCTGGCACGGTCACGGTACTCGGATTTGGGTCTTTGTTCAGCGATGCGGCGATGGGCGTGACAGGGGATGTCGTGCCGGATCAGCAACTACGACAGGTCTTTGATCTGGAATACGCTCTGATCCGATACCTTTGCGAAACTGAGAACGAGGCGTTGAGGCAGAACCGCATTCACTCACCGGCTCCCCCTCCGTAGACTTTTTTCATTTTGGGCTTGAACAAATCGAGATAGGTTTAAAGTGCCAGCCCTTTCAAGGTGTCCAATTTTCAAGTTAATCGCATAAAATAGCCGAAATATCTGCCAAGTTATCAGACTCTGTTGTTTTGACCCAGTCGCTGCATGGAGGTAGCCCGGATGCTTGGCAAGATTTTTGAGCGGTTTGTGGAGAAAAGCCCCGTATCAGTAATGGCACGCGGTCTACTCGAAAGAGCTTTCAACTCCAAAACAATCAATGAAGTGTTTGAACGCGTTGCCGATCGTCAATACACACGCGACCTGCTGTTCTCGGTCGTTTTTGACTTGATGAGCCAAGTCGTCTGTGGATCCCACAAGTCCTTGCATGCCGCCTATCAGGTGTCGGCCCAAGAGATTGGTGTGTCGGTGGCGTCCATCTATAACAAGG
>JADFMM010000319.1 GCA_022563885.1 Planctomycetota bacterium
CAAGCCAAGGGTGGCTCGAATTTCAACCGCAAAGGCAAGAGCGATCGCGAGGTGATGCGCTTCTGCCAGTCGGTCATGATCGAGTGCACCGCCACATCGGCGAAGACACGGACATCCCCGCGGGTGATATCGGCTACCTCTTCGGACAGTACAAACGCCTGGAAAATCGCTTCACCGGCATGCTAACCCGCAGGGGTCTCTCCTTCGGAGTCAGTCGGATTCGCACGGAAGCCACCGGCTACGGCTGCGTCTATTTTTGCGAAACCGTGTTCCAGGAACGAAACAAGAGCATCGCCGGCAAGAGGGTCGCCGTGTCGGGCAACGTGGCGATCTGCGCCGTCAAAAAAGCAACTCAGTTTGGCGCCAAGGTCGTGACACTCTCCGACTCGTCGGGCTTCATCTATGCTCCCGACGGCATCGACGAAGAGAATCTGGCCTATGGGACCGGCAAGAAATAACTTGGACTTTTGAATGCCCAATTGCACCCCATCTTGGATCGCTTCTCAATCGCGACATCCGCGACGTAGAACAGCTACGCCTGTGGTGTCGTTCAATCGGGCGCAACCCAATTTGGGGCACACTTGGACCCCAAATTGTCCAATTTATTTCTTGCCGATCCCTAGTCTAGATTTCCAGAAAGGAAGTGGGTCTCCTCATGAAAACAATCGCGGCCAGCGAGTTGCGTACAAATCTCACGTTCCATAAAAACTGCAATCATTTTCTGGAAGACGCCTTTCACTGGGGAATACCACTCACTTTCTGTATATCGAATTGATATCAAGATCTCACCTGCGGTGAGTTTATTGTTTAACCACGAATCAAACAAATTGAACGAATGAAAACAGAAAATCCACCGGCAGATACCCAAGCGTAGTCCTCTATTCGTGTCATTCGTTCTATCCGTGGTTTCAAGTACTGATGTAGGGTCTTGCCATTCCTCCTCGGGTGGCGTAGCATGGCAGTGTATGGAAAGAATGGAGAGTGGATGAAGGCCGCCACTTTCCCTTGTTGATCAGTTTTGCAATCGCTCCTTTCCAAATGGCGGCGAAACCGTGCGCCCCACGGGGACGGCGTCTACACGGATTTGGGGGCAAGGGGGGTAGAAAGGGAGAAGGATGAAGGATGAAGGATGAAATGAGAAATGAGTTCATGGATAGGACGTTTTAGTTCGTTGTGCGGGTTGTATGGGACCGGCAAGATTCACCAAGACTACTCGTGGCGTCTGATATCACGCCAAAGACGAACTGGCCGAATTAATCGATGAAGCGAGTCAACTGATCGCTATCCTGACCAGCATAATCAAGGAGACAAAAGCCAATGCCTTACTCTTTCACACTTCATCATTCACAATTCACCCTTCCTCTTATGGTGTTATCAAGATAGGGATTAGTATATATTTATACATTTTTGTTGTCAATGGCCAAGTTTTGGAATAGTATGTCCGGTGTTATCAGGAAACTATACAATAACTTGTTAGGCTTTCGCGCTATGACGCAGATGTCCGACACAGATTCTCAAACCAACTTTGCCACGAGCATGCCTCGCTGGCAAGTAGTTCTAATGTTGGTCGGATTTCCGGTCCTATATCTCATAAACAGTTTCCTGCCTTGGTCCAAGGGCCTCTTTGGAAACAAAGATCATTCCTACTTCCTGCACTTTTGGATTTCGGTGGCCGTACTCCATTGGTTGAGCTTCCTGGTAGCCGCGATACTCATCAAACGGTCTGGTGGTGCGTTGTCAGACATTACTGGATTTCACTTCTCACCGCGCAAGATAGCGGGCATTCTCGCTGTGCTCCTTATCATAAGTGTCTCGTTGATCTTCGTGCGCCAGACTTGGCCACCTGATCGCCTGCCTCCGGGGCTTGCGGCTTGGCAGGCAATGTTCCCGGCGACATTGATCGAGCGCTCGTTCTGGATCTTCATGTGCTTGACTGCAGGGTTTTGTGAAGAGTTCGTCTACCGGGGATTCGGGATTACAGTGCTGCGAGGGAAAGGGCTTCGCTTATGGCAGGCAGTGATTCTTGCAACGCTTTCCTTCATATTCGTGCATGGACTCGGTGGATTATTCGCGTTCCCGTTTTTTTTCTTGAGCGGGCTTTTGTTTTCAGCCATCTACCTTTGGCGAAAGAGCCTTCTACCTGGTATCCTCCTCCATGTAATAATGGATTTCGGGGCTTTGCTAGCAATTTAGAGAGAGCCTAACAAATCGTTGGACCGGAGCTGGCTCGCGTTTCGGTTTTTCAGCGTCGCCAGCTTCGTTCACGTTGTTTGGTTTTTCAACGTTCACTCGCGTTGGTCCGCCAGCCCGGTGAACTTGGTCGTTCGGGAACAAATCATGAAACGAATCACTATCACCGCTGTTCTCATCGGAATCTGGCTTTCGCCAGTCGCCCGGGCGGCTGAATTCGAATCAGAATTTATTTCAGTGAAGACTCAAGGCGCCGGACCGGACGTGATTTTGCTTCACGGGTTCGCGTCTTCACCGGACGTGTGGTCGGAGGTCGCGAAGAAAATTGATTCGCGATTTCGGTTGCATCTGGTACATGTCGCAGGTCTCGCTGGTTCACCAGCCGCCGAGAATGTGCCAGAGAGCTATCTGGCGACTATTCGCGACGAGATCGCGCGGTACATCGAAGTAGGAAAGCTAAAGAAGCCTGTTCTCATCGGCCACTCTATGGGTGGCCTACTATCGCTCTTGGTTTCCAGCAACGAGCCATCGACGGTGGGGCGGGTGATCATTGTCGATGCACTTCCGTTCTTCAGCCTTCTTTTCAATCCGCTTGCTACCGCCGAGCAGGTTCTTCCGCAGGCCAAGGCTTTCGAAAAGCAAATGGTAAGTCTCGATGACATGCAGTTTGAACAGCAGGTGAAGTCATCGGCTTCGATTCTCACAAAAAATGACGAGAAGAAAGCCCTGCTCCTCAAATGGTCGAAGGAGTCGGATCGGAAGGCATACGCGCAAATCTTGAGAGAGGTTATGGCTTACGATGCACGGCCCGAACTTAACAAAATAACATGCCCAGTCCTTGTCGTTTACGCATACGATAAAGCAATGAATGTGCCTGAGGCGCAGCTCGCGCAACTTTATGCAAACGCGTATGCCAACGTCAAAGGTGTTCACATACAACGTGTTGCCGATAGTTTTCACTTTATCATGTGGGATCAGCCCGAAAGATTTCAGAAGACGCTAAACGAAGTGCTGCCCCGGTAACTGGTCCTCGACCACCGAGCGACAATTGCACAAGCGGGTAGCCGGGGGTCTTTAGCCCCCGGCCCCCACACCACCCGGCATGCGGGTCCGCACCGGGCGGTTCCTGGAACAAGTCGACCCGTAGGCAGACAGGCAGGAGCCACTCAGATCACTCCTGTGGAGAAAGGCCAGGCCATGACGCGCCATAGGATCACTCATCTGAATGTAAGATGTTCTACGAGCACATGGGGCACAATTCCCCGTTCTAGGAGCCTGTCGGAGAATTCCGTCGTCGGCCCGAGAGCGAGCAATTTTTTCGCCTGGCAAAGACGGCGAAGCAGGCGATGTTGGTTCTATCGTCGATGCAGCCGGATGAAGCCAGGCGGAAAAAGGGCCGGTCGAAGCCAGATCGAATTCTCCGACAGGCTCCAAGGTTCGGTCCTTCATTGCACGATGGCAACTACTATGACCTTCCGCCTTCGCGTAAAGCTATGGCGGGACAGGGGGCTAACTTCTGCCCAATCATCCCGTGCGTTACCACACAAGACGCTGCCAGGAAACCCGGCCGCCCCGTTGGACAGATCTCCCCGGATAAGAGCATGAACTGTCACTACACAACCCCAGCATTTACCGTAGCTCCTGAACTCGGGGCTTTGTTATGTTGTGCCAACTTACCCAGAGCCTCGGCCTTGTATGCTGTTTCTGTTCGTGGGCTCATAGCTTTGCACTCGGGCTTCCTTCAGACCCAACCTCGCGGTTACGCCGTAGGGTGTAAAAACTCATCCGAGTATAAACTCTTTAACCAAAGAGCGATATATTTCGAATCAGGAGAAATGCTCGGCTGCCATTGACACTGCTCAAGGAAACAATGACACTGAAGAGGGATTCTTCTCGTACACCGGACGTACCTTCCACATTAAGCTTTACGTCCAACATCTTAAAGTCCAGAACTCAAGCAGCCAATCGGTGGTAGGACTTCAGCAATCCACCCAGGCGCTCAATACATACAATCTCAGCCGTATCCTCAATGGAGTGTTTGGGTTCAATGATTCTGCGCTTGTCAAGGCAAGATCGGACCACCCTAGCGTCTGCTCTAGGGCCCGCTAGGTGTACTCGTGTCTTTACAGTAGCAAAAGGGGGAGATGAACACATGGCAGCCGCCCTCGAAGCGCCAGAGTGTCTTCACGGTTTTATGCCGCAATGCATGCGGCTGATCCCTTCCGGCTCCGTGATGGAGTAAGCGAGGGCCACAGAGCCGCCTGCGAGGTCGGTAAGATCTTCGTGGACATGACAAGGTTGACCTTGCCAGGAGCAGCTTTTTCGCGTCCACTGGTGGGGATCACTCTATTTCGACACGGGAGCTAATTACTTGCGGTGGACTTGAATGAGGGCCTTGATTGCTGCTCTAATGTGCTCGGGAAGATCTGCCCAGACAGTCGTGAGTTCAGTGAGGTCGGCGGGCGGATCGCAGGCATGCTTTGAAGCTGTTTTTGAATCTTCTTTGTAAGCTGGTTTGTAAGCGACTTCCTGATCATTCCGTAAGTCCTTACTGGTACGTTCTTTACCGTTTTCGAGCAACGGATTTCTAATCCGTTGCTCCATAGACGGCTCATATTCATACCCAATCCTCCAATAAAGCGTACGAGTTCGATGCGTATTTTGCCGCCCAAATTGAAATGCATACGTGCTTGCGCGCCGGCGTTGCCCGTGATTAACTCGGTTATGGACGCCGCATTCTTACCCTGCTATTCGTCACGACATCTTGAAATTTTGTGTACGAGAACTCGTCACTTTGAGTGGCGTGGGGTAAGGGTTTTCAACATTGATTGCCCCAAATATTCCCACAGAATTCATACTTAATCGTCATTCACCGACCTTACGTAAGCCGTTGCAATTAAACAAGTTCGAGTTTTTGAGTAGGACAGGTGTAAAAACTCATCCAAGCATAAACTCTTGAACCAAAGAAAGATACACTTCGATTCATTAGAAATGTTCGACTGCTCTTGGAGCTGCTCAAAGATGCAGTGATATCTCGTACACAAAATTTCAAGATGTCGTGACGTATAGCACTGGAAATCTCCATCGAAGGGATAGTAGGCCACCAACCCTTCCGGGCTGAGATCCGCCGGTGTGATCAACTCGCGGGCCTAGGGCGTCAAGAAGATTTCATCGATGTAGACAACGCCCGATCCTCCTCCGTCGATGCCGATGGTAAGCGACCTCACGGCATCGCGCGTCGCGGCCGGCAATTCGCCCAGGTCGATGGTCCACTTGTGCCAACCGATAAGTTGCAGATCCGCGGGATCTCCGTCATAGACAACCTGGGTATCGTTGACCTTCACGTAGAGACGCCCGCCGGTGTTGTCCACGCTACCATGGAATGAGAGCACCAGGCCCTGCACGCCATGCTTGCTCCAATCCTGGGATGCCGCGAACGTACGTGTGGCTTCGGAGCGAGGCGCAACCGAGTTGTCGAAGTGGATTGGCAACGACTGGCTACCGCCATTGACGATCGTTGATTCCGGCGAAAAGTCGCCCAGCGACGGATCTGAACCCACAACGGCCCCATTGTTGCCGGGATCATCGAATCCGTCGATCCAGGTGGCCCAGATCTCAAGGAATTCCTCGTCCCTGTAACTCTCCATGTCGTCGACGGTAATGGTGTCCGCCGTTGTAAAACTCCAAAGGTCACCCGTCCAAACGCTGGGATCCATCGCCTCGTTGACCTCGTCGACCCGCCAGGTGTACCTCGTGCCAAGTTGTAGATCCAAAGCGTGCGTCGAGAAGCTGCTTTCACTATCAGCACCCTCCAGGGCTAGATCATTGGCATTGGTCCCAACGTAGACTTCGTGGCGATCGGCTTCACGTCCATTCCTACCCCAAGAGAGAGTCGTATCGGGTGCCACGTTAGTGGCATCTGTGGCGGGATTTGGCCCGGTGGCATACGTGGGTATGAAGAAGAACCGCACCTCGCTCAGGCTGGCCTGGGGCGCAATCCCGTGGACACTGTTAACGGTTACACGAACATGCTGGGCCACGGCGACACCGAACTCAATGGTATTGTTGTGTGCGTAACCCTCTGTACCCGGGGCCTGGGCGAGTGGCCCGACGCCTTCCAGAACGGTCCAGTTCTCCCCATCCAAAGAGTGTTCGATGACCACGTCCTTGGCCCCGAATCCGACGAAGGCCTCGATGAGCTGATTCGAGTTCCAGATCCACAGCTCATGCAGTTTGTACACCTTGTCGAATGCATACTCGAT
>JADFMM010000080.1 GCA_022563885.1 Planctomycetota bacterium
TGGACATGCCGGCACGCCACCGGGTGCAGGCCTGTCTGCCGGAGGGAACAGAGGCCTTGCCCAATGAGTGTGGGACGGCGCCGGGTGTCATGGCTCGGCGGGGGGATGCGTACTTCTTCTTAATGCCAGGCGTCCCCAAGGAAATGAAGCGTATGTATAGCTCCGCCGTGGAACCGGTACTGCGGCCCTGGGTCGGGTCCCAGTCGATTGAACATCGCAGGCTCAAGTGCTTCGGTCCGGGCGAGTCTGCCCTGGTGGAGAAACTCGGTGACAGGATGCAGCGGGGCAGGAATCCCCTCATCAACTGTACCGTGACCCTGGGTGTGATCACACTGCACATCATTGGACAGGGGCGATCGGAGGCCGCAGCCAGAGAACTAGTCGAGGAGGCCGAGTCCCATGTGCGGGCCTTACTGGGGCGTTGGGTCTACGGGACGGGCGAGCAGACCCTGGCCGAGGTGGTGGGAGGGGAACTGAGGCGTCTGGGTCAGACCTTGGCGGTGGCGGAATCCTGTACAGGGGGGCTGCTTGGCAAGGAGGTGACAGATGTCCCGGGGGCCAGCACCTTCTTTCATCGAGGTTGGATCACCTACAGCAACCAGGCGAAGAGCGAAGAGTTGGGTGTCCCCGCGGACGTCATAGCCAGGCATGGCGCCGTCAGTGCCGAGGTTGCTGAAGCTATGGCGACTGCGGCCAGACGTAAATCGAAATCAGACTATTCAATCGCTATAACCGGTGTTGCCGGACCCGACGGGGGGACAGACAGCAAGCCCGTGGGACTGGTGTTTATCGCAGTGGATTCGGCTGCTGGTTGCCAGGTGAAGCGCTGTTGCTTCGCCGGGGATCGTCAGTCCATCAGGCAGAGGGCGGCCCAGACGGCGCTGCACACGCTATGGCAAAAGCTCCATTTTGACTTGCCACAGTGATTCTGCTATAATAACCGGCAAACTGGAGGTAGCGTGGCTCGAGGGTTCAATGGCAAAGAAACGCAGACATTTGGGTGAAATTCTCTATAAGGCCGGTCTCGTTGAGAAGGCTGCCATGATAGAGGCCATCAAGGAGACCAAGACGTCCCGCAGGCGTCTGGGCGAAATCCTCATGGAACGGGGTCTGGTCAATGAAGAGTTGTTGACCAAAGCGCTCGCCAAGCAGTTCGGTTTCAAGTTTGTCAAGCTCGATCAGATCGAGATTCCCAGCGACATGGGTAGCCTGCTGCCCAATGACATCATCAAGCGCTACAACATCCTTCCCCTCGGACGTGACAACGGCCGGCTGAAGATCGTCGTCAGCGATCCCATGGATCTGGAGATGATGGACGACATTCGCCTGCGGGCCGGGGCGGAGCTAGAGTGTTACATGGCCAGCCCGACCGAGATCAAGGAGGCCCTGGAGCAGGAAGTGGGCGAGGACGAGGAACACGTCGAAGAGGACACCCTCAAGCACAGTATCGACGCGACTGCCCAAGAGTTGGCCGCTTTTGGAGATCTTCAGGCCGAGATTGATCGGGCCAGTAGTGCGGCGGATGACGATGAAGGTCCGATTGTTCGCCTGGTGAACCTGATTATCGACAATGCCTACCACTGCCGGGCCAGCGATATTCACATCGAACCGATGGCCGACCGGGTGCGTGTCCGTTATCGCGTGGATGGTGTCTGTTTCGAGAAGGACAACCTCCCCAAGTCCATGCAACGGTCCCTGACGACCCGCTTCAAGATCATTTCGGGGATGGACATCGCCGAAAAGAGGATTCCTCAGGATGGGCGGATCAAGCGCAACATCGGCGGCACCGATATCGACTTTCGTGTCTCCGCCCTCCCCGCCAACCACGGCGAGAGTCTGGTCTTACGTATACTGCGGCCCGACTCCGTCACCGTTGGCATCGCGGCTCTAGGCTTCGGCGAAGACAACTATGCGGTATTCAACCGCATCATCAAACGTCCCAACGGGATCTTCCTGGTCACGGGGCCAACCGGTAGCGGCAAGACCACGACGCTCTATGCCGCGCTCCAGGAACTCAATCGCCCCGACAAGAAGATCATCACGGCCGAGGATCCCGTGGAATACAACTTTGCCGGCATGAATCAGTGTCAGGTGCGAGGGGCGATCGGCCTGACCTTTGACAAGATCCTGCGGGCGATGTTACGCCAAGCGCCCAACATCATTCTGGTCGGTGAGATTCGTGATGGGGAGGTGGCGGATATCGCCATTCAGGCGGCCCTGACCGGGCATTTGGTCTTCAGCACGCTTCATACCAACGATGCCTGCAGTGCCATTACCCGCCTGATCGACATGGGCGTCAAGCCCTTCTTGGTGGCAAGCTCCATTCAGGCGATATTGGCGCAGCGTCTAGTCCGGGTTATCTGCAAAAAATGCAAAGCCGAAGACCCCAACCCCGATCCGCACTTCCTGAAGATACTCGATATCTCCCCGCAGGAGGCCGAGCAGCACACCTTTTACAAGGGCACTGGATGCAGCAGCTGTTCCGGCACCGGTTACAAAGGCAGGCAGGGGATTTTTGAGATGATCGAGTTGAACAATGCCCTGCGCGAACTCGCTTTCAAGAGGGCTACCGCCACAGAGCTGAAACGGGCCGCGGTCGCGGCAGGCATGCGGACTCTGATGGAGGACGGGAAACTCAAGATCTACGACGGTGTGACCACGCCCGAAGAAGTGGCGCGGATCGCGCAGACCGAGGGCGTCGTTGAACATTAGGAATTGGCCACGACAACCCCTAGCACATGATTTCGAGGATATAGTCTATGGCAGCACTCAACATGGATCGATTGCTCCAGGCCTGCTACGAGCAAGATGCCTCCGACATTCACCTCACCGTGGGCAGACCGCCTATCTTTCGTATGGATGGTCGCCTAAGGCCCCTAGAGACGAAAGTCTTGGAGCCCGAGGATACCGTTGCCCTGATGAAGAGCGTTACCCCCGAACGGAACCAACAGGAGCTCCAGGAAGAGGGGGGGACCGACTTTGGCTTTGCCTTTGGAGAGCTGGCCCGTTTCCGCGTGGCTGTCATGAAGCAAAAGGGCAATATTGCCATCATCCTGCGGCTGATTCCCAACACACTGCTCAGTTTCGAACAGATCGGTCTTCCCAAGATGGCGGCCGGCCTGTGCCGCCGGCCGAGAGGTCTGTTTCTCGTTACCGGGCCCACCGGAAGTGGAAAAACGACGACGCTTGCCTCCATGGTGGACTACATCAACACAAATATGGACCGCCACATCATCACCGTCGAGGATCCGATCGAGTATTACCATAGCCATAAGAAGTCGATCGTCAATCAGCGGGAGGTCGGCATCGATGTGCCGAGCTTCAGCGAGGCGCTCAGGAGGGTGTTGCGGCAGGACCCGGACGTGATCCTGGTGGGTGAATTGCGGGACCTCGAAACGATTGAAGCCGCGGTGCGGGCGGCAGAAACGGGACACCTGGTTTTCAGTACACTTCACACCACCAGCGCCTCCGGCACCATCACCCGCATCATCGACGTGTTCCCCACGAATCAGCAGGAGCAGATCCGCATTCAGCTCGCCGGCAACCTGATCGCCGTGCTGGCCCAGGCCCTGTGCGCGGTGGCCAACGGCCGTGGGCGGGTCGCTGCCTACGAGTTTATGGTGGTGACGCCGGCGATTGCGAACCTGATCCGCGAAAACAAGACCTACCGTATCGATTCCAGCATCCAAACGGGCAAGAAGCTGGGCATGCAGCTCCTGGACGAGCATCTCTGGAAGCTCTATGACATCGGCAAGATCGACATCGAAGAGATGCTCGACAAGGCCATGTCGCCCGGTGCCCTGCATGCCAAGGCCAAGGAAAAGATTGATGGCATGAAATCGCCTAAGCGTGTCAAGTCGGCCGCCAAACAGGCGTTTGACGACATCGGTCCCATCCTCAAGACCTAGCACATTCCTGACGACTACTAGAAGAGACCGGTCAGAAGTGGGTCTTTTCCAGGCTCTGCCTGAAAACTCCGTCGTCGGCCCGAGAGCGAGCATTCCTTTTTGCCTGGCAAAGACGGCGAAGCAGGCGATGTTGGGGTTATCGGTCGATGCAGCCAGGGAAAAAAGGGCCGCTCGTCTTCGACCCTGAGGCTCAGACCCGAAGGGAAGCCAGCTCGAGTTCTCGGGCAGAGCCGTGCTATATTTCGACCTTGATTATCAAAAATATATGGGCCAAAGACTGCTGGGAGCGTTTCGTGTGCTTATGGACGCGCCCAAGTAGAGTCTTAATGACCATGTGTCTAAACGATAAAAACCGTTATATAAGGTATTTACTGCGGTACTATGAGACTGTGACGTGAGTGTCACTGCTTTAAGGTGTAAATAATGGCAAACAACGGTTCCATGGGAGAAATGCCTCCCATCCAGCAGTTGCGGGGCAGACAGGTGGGTAGAGTCCTCATCAAGATGGGGGCTCTGAGCAGGAACAAGGTCAGCGAATGCCTCAAGATTCAGGCGGACAATGGCGGCATGCCCAAGTTGGGGGAGATACTGGTTGAGCAGGGATTGATAGACCAGGGGCAATTGCAGCAGGCCCTGGCCGCCCAACGGGGCATGGAATTCATTAGCCTCGACGGCATGGAGATTCCGGCGGACGTATTGGACAAGGTCCCGGCCCAGATAGCCAATACGTATCGGGTCGTTCCCATTGACTACAATAGTGCCACCAATGAGCTGGTCGTCGCAGTGGACGATCCCGATAATCTCCAGGCCACCGACGACCTGAGCACTCTCATGGGCTTCAAGGTCAAGGCCAAGGTCACGGATGCAAATGCCCTGGCCGAGGCCCTTGCGCATCACTATGAAGAGAAGGAGGATGACGCCGGAGGCGCGGACGCCAGCATCAACGAACTCATCCATGAGATTCAGGGTGACAATTTCTTGGCAGAATTCGAGGGACGGGATCAGAGCATCGACCTGGACGAGCTGCAGGAACTGTCCCAGTCCAACCCGGTCCGCAAGCTCCTCAACCTGGTCTTGCTGCAGGCCATCCGCGACAAGGCCTCCGACATCCATTTCGAACCCTTCGAAGATGAATACAAGATGCGCTATCGTATCGACGGCGTCCTCTACGAGATGATCCCTCCTCCGAAGTACATCGCAGCGGCCCTGAGTTCACGGATTAAGGTCATGGCCGACCTGGACATCGCCGAGAGGCGCCTGCCGCAGGATGGCCGCATCTCGCTGACAGTGAGTGGCAAACCCGTTGACTTGCGGGTCAGCGTGCTGCCAACGATGTTTGGCGAGAGTGTGGTGTTGCGTATTCTAGACCGCTCGCAGGTCAGTTTCGACATGGAAAAACTGGGATTCTCCGAGCACGACCTCAACACCTACCGGCAACTGATCAAGAAGCCCAACGGGATCGTGATCGTGACGGGGCCCACCGGCTGCGGCAAGACGACGACCCTCTATGCGGCCGTGAACGCGCTGAACGACATCGGCACCAAGATCATTACCACCGAAGACCCGGTGGAATATGATCTGGATGGCGTCGTGCAAGTGCAGATTCGCTCCGATGTCGGTCTCACCTTTGCCACCTGCCTGCGATCGATCCTACGCCAGGACCCGGACATCGTCTTGGTGGGTGAGGTCCGTGACCTGGAGACGGCGAAGATCGCCGCGCAGGCCTCCTTGACGGGCCACTTGGTCTTGACGACGCTCCACACCAACGACGCACCGAGTTCCGTGGCCCGTCTGTTGGATCTGGGGGTCGAACCCTTCCTGATAACGGCCACCGTCGAAGGCGTGGTGGCGCAGCGGCTGGTTCGCAAGATCTGCACCAAGTGCCGAACCGAATATGAGCCTGATGATGATCAACTCTTCGAACTCCGATTGGACCGAGATCAAATCAAGGACAAGACCCTCTACTATGGCAAGGGCTGCAATCGCTGCAACAACACCGGGTATAAGGGACGGCTTGGCCTCTATGAGATCATGACGTTTAACGACACAATCCGCAACATGATCATGGAGAAGGCCTCGACCAATCTCTTGCGTGATGAGGCCGTCAAGAACGGGATGACCCTGCTACGCACAAACGGGCTCAGTGCCATCTACGACGGCATCACCACGATGGACGAGGTCATCAAGCAGACCGTTGCTGGCACGGAATAGACGTGGAAATGACAGGCCACAAAGGGAAAATGCAAGATGAAAACGCTTTTTGTGAGGATTCGAAATGCCGCTTTTTGAATACATTGCCCTAGACTCAGAGGGTGTCGAGGTGAAGGACCAGATCGAGGCCCTCAGCGAAAAGGAAGCGATCAGTCGCATCCGCAACCTGGGCTTTTTCCCCACCAAGGTCAAGTCGAAGACGCTCGGCAAAGCGGCCGCGGCCAAACAGATGGCAGCCAGGAAGCCCAAGGCGCGGCGCGGCGCGCGCGCAGGCGTCAAGACAAAATATGTCACTGAGTTCTGTCGGCAGCTCTCGACGCTTCAGGATGCGGGTCTTCCCATCCTGCGCTCGCTGCGCATCTTGGAAGAACAAACGAAACTCAAACATTTCCAGCGCATCATCGGTTACGTCGCCGACGAGATCGAAGGCGGCTCTACCCTTTCCGAGGCCTTCGGCAAGTTCCCTCGTGCTTTCGACAAGTTGATGGTCAACATGGTGGCCGCGGGTGAGACCGGCGGTGTCTTGGACCTGATCCTCGCGCGTGTGGCCGACTTCAAAGAGAAGGCGATGAAGCTACAGGCACGTGTCAAGAGTGCCATGGTCTACCCCGTTGTCGTTCTCCTGGCAGCCTTCGGCATCCTCATCGGCCTGATGACCTTCGTGATCCCCCAGTTTGAATCTGTCCTCGCGGAGATGGTGGGAGGGGAACTCAACAAGATAACAACGACGGTCCTGGCCATCAGCCACTGGATCGCGCATGATTTTGGCTGGCTCATTCTCATGGGGGTTCCCATGGGCCTAAAGTTTTTGGTCAAGCTTATTCGATTGTGTAAGCCCGGCCGCGTGGTCCTGGACCATATCAATCTGAGGTTGCCGATCATCGGCAGCTTGGTCGGCAAGGTCGCGGTGACCCGCTGGACACGGACCCTGGGAACGCTCATCAGCGCCGGTGTCCCGATTCTGGATGCGATTGACGTCACCCGCGAGACCTCCGGCAACGAGGTCTATGCCAAGATGCTGGGCAACATCCACAACTCTATTCGCCAGGGGGATCCCTTTGCCGCCCCGCTCAAGAACAGCAAGATCGTAGACGGCATCATCGGCAACATGATCGCCGTGGGGGAAGAGACCGGCGACCTCGACAAAATGCTGCTCAAGATCGCCGACAACTATGACGAACAGGTGGACGTGATGGTCGGTAGCCTCATGTCCCTGCTGGAACCGGTCATGATCGTCGTGCTCGGTGGCATCGTGATGGTCATCGTCATGGCGGTCTTCCTGCCCATGATTCAGGTGATTACCGGCTTGAGTTCGCAATAAGGGAGCTCAGGCTAACCGAAAGAACAACCTGCACTAATCCTTAATGCATGTACGATTTGGAAGGAGCAAGACATGAAGACGAAACAGACACATCAAAAGAGGGCGTTCACCATCATCGAACTGCTGACGGTGATGAGTATCATCATCGTTTTGATCGGCATGTTGGTGCCGGCGCTGAATCAGGTGCGGAAGTTCTCCATGAGGGTGCAGCAGGCGGCGCAATTAAAGGCCATCAGCGCCGGACTGGAGATGTTCAAAAACGATTATGATAATGAGTACCCGGACTCCGGTGCGCTTGACATAATGGGTCGAGAGTACTGCGGTGCCATGAAGCTAGCGGAAGCCATGATGGGAAGAGACTTGCTAGGCTTTCACCCTAAATCGCGGTTTAGAGAAGATGCGAGGAACGGCACCCGTCAACTTTACGCGCCGTACGTGGCGGGAATTGCCTTGCGGGACAATCTGAAGGAACGAAAGGGGACCTATATCGCGGAAGACAATGCGAATGCCTATCGACTGGCTAATCTTTATGCCGGGGGCACGGGTGGCTTCCGTGATTCAAATGACATCTACCTGCTGTGTGACGTCTTCAAGCGCAACATCAACAATGGCACCGGAGACAACAAGATTGGCATGCCCGTCCTCTATTACAAGTCCGATCCGGCCGGTGTCACGCATGATCCCAACGAAGGTCCGCAACTCACAAAGGTCAGTAATGGCTTCAATTTTTACAACATCTACGACAATGACGAACTCGTGCGACTGGGCAAGCCTGAAGGAGGCATTCGTCACACGCTCGACTCTAGCTTCGGAAGGGGCGAGCAGGACTTCTACGAGATCACACGAAACAGGCAAATCGAAGCCGCGAGGAGACCGTTCAGACAGGACAGCTTTATCCTGATCTCTGCGGGTTGGGACGGCGAATATGGCACCGGAGACGACGTGACTAATTTCGACATTAAATAGTCTATGGTCGTGTGTTAGGACAACGCTGCGCGCCGAGTTCCCCATACGGACCGGGCTGTGCAGTGGCCCATGACGCAGGGATTAGAATCGATCAACATCCGTTGACAAACTTTGAGGTGAGCTGTGAAACGCGATCAACACGGCCTGACGATTATCGAGCTGCTGACGGTACTGGCCATCATCGTAATTCTCATAAGCCTACTCCTTCCGGCTTATGAGAAGGTGAAGCACGCGGCATTGGATGCGAAACAGAGGGCCCAGTTTGCTGCCATTGGATTGGGCTTGGAGGCCTTCAGGGCAGATTTTGGCAGCTACCCGGCATCGAACGCCACCGTCCAGGGCGGGGCGTTGGCCGGTGAGCCATCCTACACGGGGGCGCAGAAGCTGGCCGAAGCCATGGTAGGCAGGCACCTACTCGGATACCACGCGAGTTCCAATCTAGCGACTACGGATGGCATCGATGCAGGCTTGATCCCACAGCCCTATCCCTTGCCCAGCACGCTTACGGCCGCTGAGTTTCAGCTGTATCGCCAGAATACTCAAGATTACTATGTCGATGTGGATACGGCCAACGCTTTTAGAATTGGTAACGTCAGCGTCGGAACCGGTCCGGACCTACCTGGTTTGTTCGAAAACGTGTACGGAAGTCTTGCTCCCAATACCCACGTCTTGTGCGATGTGTATACAAAGCAGTCGCTTAACATGCCTGGCAACATTGTTGTTAAGGCCGGCGCCCCGATTCTGTACTATCGGGCAAATACGACCAACAAGAGCCTTCGTGGCGCGCCGAATGCTTTTGCGGGCAACACTTACAATGCCTTGGACAACGATTATCTGGTTCGGCAGAGGGCGGTCTACAGTGACGCCGCATCTGGCGGAACTGCCACGATTCGCCCCTTTGGGGGTAATTGGGATCTCTTTTATGGCAATAGCATTGTCGGCGACCCCTATCAGATTGGCTACATTCAAGATCCCACGGTGACGAGCGCTCCCACATCCTACCGGCCAGATTCCTTTATTCTAATCTCGGCGGGGAAGGACGGCATCTACGGGACGGCCGACGACATCACCAATTTTGGCAATTAAGGCTCGCAGGCTGTTGGCGGAAAGGGATGATGCGCAGAGCCAAGCACAGTTTGGGCTTTACACTGGTAGAGTTGCTAGTGGTCATTTCGATTGTCATTGCCCTGGCCACGATTGTGTGGAAGGCCAACGCGGGTCTCGCCACGCGTAACGCCTTACAGACGCAACAACGGGTCTTCGACGTGCTCGGTGATGCCGTCGCGGCCTACCTTGAGGTGTATTCAGATTATCCCTCTCAGCCCGAAACGCTGCAGGTAGTCATGGATGCCTTCAAAGATGAAATCCTTCTGAGAGATAGGATCGCCGGTGACTCAGAGGTTCTGTACGAAATGCTCGACTCGCTCATGGACTCTCGTCACCTGTTGTCTCGCTTGCACACGGGCTGTGTCACGGATCTGCCCAGGAGCGGCGAGTCCAATGGCAATAGCAAGCCGGAAATACGCGATGTGTGGGGAACTGTCTTGTTCTATCAGAGCACTACAAGTTTTCCCCTGTTCATCTCGGCCGGGCCGGACCGGCGTTTTGACACAGCGGATGATGTTCGCAGTAAATAGAAAGCCGCTCATGAAACAATTCAGGGCACAAAATGGATTTACCCTGGTTGAAATGCTGGTCGTCCTGACCATCATGACCTTGCTCTTTGCGGCAGGAGCACCTGCGATCAAGGCCCTGCAGAATGCCTTCTCATCCACTGGCTCGGTCGTGACCATGGTGAAGTCGGTGTTGGCGTCTGCTCGCATGCTGGCCATGAGAGATCAGCGCTATGTGGGCGTCCGCTTCCAAGAAGATCTCGAGGGCCGCCAGTACATGATATTCGTTCAGCACGACTACGACGAAACCGGGCTGGCGCCGGGAGTGAGAGCGATCGAGGGCATGAGGGTGATCAAGTTGCCTGACCGCTTTTGCGTCTTGGATCTGAACGTACGGACGAATCACGAGGATGCGACGGACCACAACCACGAGGCAGTAATGATCGAACACCTGTTGGACTCCAGAGAGAACACGCCCGATCTGGGATCTGGCACCGATAGGGCGAATCGTGACCTCTTGCGGAGTAAATATTGGATCGACATGTCGACATTTTCGGTCATGTTTTCCGGTGCTCTGGGCACGGTCGAGATACGGGAAACGAGGGCACGCAACCGGCAGGGTGATTATATGCCGACCAGCGTGGCGGAAGCATCTGATGATGTGTTCAATTCCCCCATCAACATCATTGATCATGATGCAGGTCGGTTCATACAGGATGATTACGCAGAGTTCGGTCTGGGTGAGGAGCTGAGTCGAAACCGATTCGTCATTTGTAACCGCGAGGATTTCGCAAACTTAAGATCGCCTGAAGAGAAGCATAGATATCTTTCGAACTTGCCCAGTATCTATGTGAATCGGCATCATGGAATCTCAATTATTCCGGGGAACTAAACCTGATGAAGGCAATCCGACGACAAGCCGGTTTTTCTCTCACCGAGGTGCTCTTGGCCATCGGCACCTTGGCGATAGGCATGCTATTCGTAGGTGGAGTCTTTATGTTGGGAGTCCACCAGACCAGCGTTGCCACTGAGAAGACCATCGCCTCGGTCGCGGCAGCAGAGGCCTTTGGCAAGATCCAAGCGTACGGCCTGGCTGCGATTGATCCAAATGGTCCCAACGTCGGTCTCTATCAACATACGCCGTATACGCTTGCAGACACCCATGAACACTATTATGCCACCCAGGGCCCGGCAGCTTCGGCAGGGCAGGGCGTGGTTCCTGAGTCGCGGCGCTCACAGTATTCCTGGACTGCGCTTACGCGTCCCATTTCAGGAGGCGCGACGGAAGCGACTGTTTTTGTGTTACGTCATCAAGAGGACGACTTTCTGACCGTGAAGGCGGTCACGTACGAGGAACTTAAAGTCATGGGAATTGATGGGGGATATGTTCTGTTGGATGCTCCCGTTGACGTCCCTGACTTTCCAGACCGACCGCCTGTCCGGGGCGTTCTTAGAGTGCAGCGGATATCCGTCGAGGATCCCCAGGACCCCAAGACTCCCCCTATTGTTTTTAAGCCGCCGCTTCCACCTTCGCTTCTGACGGATACGATCTTCTGGATGGTGCCGGAGAGTGGGGGGCGAGATCCCGTCATCGACGTCTACCGCATGGTTGTTCAAGCCGGAACAGCGCCATGAGAAAGGCCTTCACCCTCCTCGAGATGGTCGTCGCAGTGGCCTTGATGGCGGTCGTCATGGCTATCGCCGGTTCGGTATTTCGTGCCGGTATCCAAGCCGTCCGTCTGGCCAGTGCGAATGCCGAAATCATGGAAACCTTCCGAGTCATCACCAACCAACTGGATGCCGATTTTCGTGGGCTCACCAAAGAGAGCGACGTTTTTGTGGTGTGGGCTGCGGATGCCGGTGGGCAACAGCGCTTCGATAGAATCATGTTTCATGCTCTGGGCGACTTCCCCTCTTATGATGGCGGAGGGCTGACACGTGGCAACACTGCGCGTATTTCCTACACCTTGGCGGGCGATGCAAACGGACGGAAGGCCCACGAGCAATCCCCAGTCAGCAGGACACTCGTCCGCACCCAGCATGCCTATATTCCCAAAGGCAAAGGGGTCCAATCGAGTGTGTTCGATCCCCTTGAGGATAGTGTGACAGAGTCGAGGGCCGGCCGGCTCTGGTACAATGAGCAGCAGTTTGACAATCTCACGTTGAAGGCTTGGAACGACATTCCGCGGCCACAAAAAGATGATCTGCTCTCCATCGTGGGAGACGTGAATGTGGCGGATGCAAAAGTTCCTCGAGACGAACGCGGCGCGTGGATTGACAGGTCGGATGCGGACACGCTCCACATGCTCTTGGCCGAGCGCGTAGGCCAGTTCAGCATCCAGGGCCGGCGGACGGTCAATGGCAGCCTGCGACGTTGGCCCATGGCTGATCCTGACAACGATGGGGCCATGGACGACAGCGATTTTGACACGATCGGGTCGGGGGACGCTACCAAGATTAACACCAAGCATCCGATGTGGAGCCTCTATTCCGACTCGGGCCGCCGGACCCATGACGACCCCGACGTCACCTATGCCAGCAATTCAGGAACAAGTTCTGCCGGCATCGGAGATGCCTGGGACTTGGGCCCGGATCTACTCTTTACGTTTACACTTTACGATTCTCAAGGGTTGATCGAGGGAGGACGCACTTTGACTCATAGGGTAGGGATCAGATAGGTTTTTGACGATGAAGCGCACTGCGATAGACAGACATGAAAATGGGAGGGCTCGAGGTTCCGCGCTGCTTATGGCCGTCGTGCTGACCAGTCTCCTGGCAATAGTGGGCTTACTTTTCGCGGTAGTGTCCCGCATGGATCGGCTCGGATCCCAGGCGGCAGGACAGCGTCGCCAGTTGGACATGGGTGTGGACTCTGTGCTGGCCATCCTCTCCCACGAACTCAGACAGGATGTGCCCGGCGTCGCCCAACAGGAATACTACGACTACCCGGATGCGAACAACACTTGGCTGGCCAATCTGGAACCCTACGAGAGTGGAGGAAATTACTACTGGCGGCAGATAACGGATCTGTCCGGCACACTCGTCTCGAGTCATGATGTGCAGATTGCCTTGGTTCGGGACCGTGAACGCATTCGCGGGATCGATCCCAACACCGGCGATCTTTTCCAGGACCAAATGGCCGATGCCGACGGCGACGGGGTCAGTGATTCGAAGTGGTTTAGACTCGATGGTGTCACGGTCAATCAGCAGAAGGCCGTCTACGCGGCGGTGCGGGTGATCGACCATGGAGCCATGGTCAATATCAATACCGGCCATGAGTTCTCCATAGGGGCCGATGCCCTAGCTACGACAGTCGATGGTTCCCATCAAATGCAGATCGATGTCGTGTCCATGATGATGGACTCTATTGACGCCAACGATCTGGATGAGGAGTATGCGGAAAAGGCCAGATCGCTATTTGCTTGGCGGGCCGCCGGGAGAAACTGGACCTGGGCTACTCCAGATGCTGCCTGGGGGAACCAAGTCAGCTACCTCCGGAATGTCGTGCAGGGCTTTGGACCGATTCCAGCAATCTACAGCCCCTACGACATCTCGGATGAACTTTCGCTGCGTAATAGATTCGTGCTAAAGCATCAAAACGTGGTCACAAGGGTATACAAAGATTTTGCCGTACTCTTTCGAAGCGGCGCCCGGGTCCCTTTCGGCCAAGCTGACAACTCCCTCAAGAGGTGGGAAACGGCCGTCGATGCGGCAGCCGATAGAGATAACCCGACTGAAAGATACGACTCACAACACCTGTGCACCACGCTTAGTGTGGACCGCCTCATTGATCCGGAGGGTAGGCCGATGGTCCGTCTCAGCCACGGGACGGATCCTAATTCTATCCATGAGGCATTGGTGGCCGCCATCGACGCAAATGATCCAAGCCAAGTCTTGGTGGCGGCTCAGCTAGCCGCCAATGTCGGGGCCTTTCTGGAGACTGATCCGAATGTTTTCGAACTTGAAGTAGACGGTCGCACCTTTTACGGGTTCTCCCCCCAACTGTTCATACGCGGCATTTCCTTTACCATCGATCCGACGAATCCCCAAAACCCGACTGAGAATAGATTCACAATAGAGTTGTACAATCCGTTCACCGAGCCCGTGCCTTATCATGACTATTGGATTGAGATTTGGAACAAGAACGACCTTAGCTTGATTGACGGAAAGCCTCTATTTGATCTGGAACTAGGCCAGGCAGGTCAGGCCTTGTCAGAAAGCGGCACACACTCGTTAGTTGCTAGCAGTCACGACCCCACTGGTGCTGGTTTTATTACCCGCATGGACCTAGCTGTCTACAGTGAGGATGGCCCCCAACTACTGGAAAATTACGATATTCGCTTACTTCGAAAGCGACAGCTACCGCAAGGCTCCATGGCCGATCCAAACGTCTATGTGGATGGATTTACCACGTCCTCATCCTGGTTTGATTGGAGTGTTGTGAGTGACGGTGCGCAGAAACGACACTATCGCGACGATCCCAACGATCCCGACGATGATTGGAGGATCATCTATCCCCAGGCCACCGATTCGTCTGCTCACCTGGTCAAGCTGAATCTTCCGACCGATTTCAGTCGACGTTTCAGGACCATCGGGGAGCTTTCCCGAATCCTGCGGATGGGTCATAGGGGTGATCGGAACAATACCCTGGGCATGCAGATCGAACGTCTCTTCGCAGATTGGACGGGGAGCAATGAACCCAATGCCCTGGAAATACAAAAGCAACTCTATCTCGATCTAGCAGACCCAAGCTACCGCAATATCTTCCAGCGTCTGACCGTTCCCATGACTCCGAGAGGCACCGCTGGCAACGAAATCCGTGTGAAGGGGCGCATCAATGTGAACACTGCCCCGGCCCTCGTGATCGACAAGTTGCCTTGGTTGAACTTTGAATCTGTCCGCCTTACCGATGCCGGCAAAGCTGTCAATGTTGCGGCGGCGATCGTCGCATATCGAGAACGCATGCACGGGTATCACAGCATCGGTGAACTCATGCAGATCCCGGCCATGAAGTGCCTCGCCGATGACGACAGTGACAACTCGTTCGACGACTCGACGCCTCCCGGCCCCGACTTGACGCCGGATCAATCGCGGGACGACCTTGAGGAGCGGGACCTCCTCTTTCACCGCATCAGCAACCTGATCACCGTGCGGAGCGACGTCTTTAGCGCCTACATCCTGGTCCGCATCGGCGCCGACGGTCCGCAACGACGGGTGTTGGCGATCTTGGACCGTAGCGAGGTGTTGCCGGATGACGCTGAAATCCGCGGTTACAAGGGCGAGGTCAAGGTCGTTGCCCTACAGCAGGTGCCGGACCCGCGTTAGCGTCTGCACTCCGAAGAGATCGAAAAAAACACCCGCATTTTCCCCTTGATCCCATTCAAACAACTGTTTTAAACTAGCGTATGAAACGAATGTTTGGATTGGACCTATGACTGATTCGAGTCTCAGTGAACGCTCGGGCCTCGAACGAGGCGTCCGCGATCGGCTATTGGATGCGGCGGAACGTCTATTCTGTGCGAAGGGCTTCCACGGGACGAGTGTGCGCGATCTGACGACCGAAGCGAACTGCAATGTGGCGGCCATCAACTACCACTTCGGCGGCAAGGTGGAGCTCTATTCGGAGATGTTTCGACGTCAGATCAAGCTGGTGATCGAGGAGTCCATGGCGGTGATCGATCGGGTGATGTCCAGTCCCCATCCCTCGATTGAGGCCTTGATCCGCGGCTGGGTGACGGCGCCCCTGAAGGCGGTCGAACTCAATGAGCCCCGCGGTCTGGTGTTGCAGTTGATGGTCCGCGAGGTCTTGAACCGGCAGGTGGACCCGGAGCGGATCTTCGCAGACCTGAAGGAGGTCTTTGTTGCGCGGATGAGCGCGGCGTTTCGGGAACTGGGGGAGGGACTGGATGTGCAGAATTCTCAACTGGCGGTCTTCTCGGTGGATGCCCTGATGCTCCATCCCCTCCTGTTCATGCCTTACTATAGGAGCTGGATCGAAGGCTGCGATTCGGACAAGATCATCGACCACGTGGTGCGTTTTGGCGCGGCGGCCATCCGGGGATACCGGGGGAATCAGGCATGAGTCGTGTTTCGAGGCCTCTGGTGACTTTGGGCGTGATGACCCTGGCATGGGGCTCCGGCTGCAATGTAGGGCCGGACTATGTGCGGCCCCCGACGGCAGCCACGGATGCTGTGCGTTTCGCCTGGCAGCCGGATGGGCTGACAGATGTCAATGATGCCGAGGGTGCATACGCTTGGTGGCGCGGCTTCAACGATCCGGTCATCGATGACCTGGTGACCAAGGTACTGGCGAAGAATACCGACCTTCTCGCGGCCGTGGCCGCGGTGCTGCGTGCCGAGGCGCTGGTCCGTCAGGCCCAAGGCATGCGGCTACCCGATCTTTCCTACCAGGCTGCGGTGTCCCGAGATAAGATGAGTTTCGGTGGGGCCTTTACCTTCCTGAACACGGCCTATCCGCATGGCTTCACGGTCTCCTATGTGGCCGACCTCTTCGGCCGGCTGCGACGGAGCGAGCGGGCGGCGCGTTGGGATCTCCTGGCCACCGAGGATGATCGCCGGGTCCTGCTGCATGCCCTGGTGGCGCAGGCGGTGCAGCTGCGCATTCAGATTGCCACGCAGCAGAGACTGACCACGGTTGCCCAGGCCACCATTGCCAACTGGGAATCCGCGCTGGAGATCACGCAGAATCGCTACGAAGGCGGGCTGGTGAGTCCCCTGGACGTCTATTTTGCCCGCCAGAATCTCACCAGCGCCAAGGTCCGCTACAACGTCGTGGAACAACAACGGCACCTCTTGGGTCACGCGCTCTCGGTGCTCTGCGGAGAGCGGCCCCAGACGCAGGACCTGCCCAGGTCTCTGGCCCAATTTGACCGGTTGCCGCCATTGCCCCCGTTGGCGCCCGTGCCGTTGGGCCTGCCTGCCGCGTTGCTCGATCGGCGTCCCGATGTGCACGCGGCGGAGATGCGCCTGGCGGCGGCGACCGAGCGGGTGGGGGTCAGTATCGCCCAGATGTATCCGGATCTGACCTTTCTGCTCAGTGGTGGCTACCAGCCCTTTGACCGTGGGGACATCCTCAACAGTCAAAACCAGGTGTACTCGGCTGCCATGCGATTGGCCGCGCCGCTCTATCGCGGCGGACAACTGAAGGCAGGCGTCAAGGCGGCCCGGGCGGCAGTGGAGCAGGCGGCCCAGCGCTATGCCGGAGAGGTTCTCACGGCCTTTCAAGAGGTCGAGGACGCCCTGATGAGCCAACGGTTGCTACAGGAACGCATCGCCTACCTGGGAGAGGGCTTCCAGTTGGCGCGGGAAGCGGAGGCGCTGGCCCGCAGTCGCTATGCGACCGGTTTGGAGCCCATGCTGGTGGTCCTGGAAACCGAACGCAATCGAAGACTCGCCGAGAATGAGCTGGTGCTGGCCCAGGGACGGCTCTGGGAGACCCGCGTCCAGTTGTACCTGGCCCTGGGTGGGGATTGGCTAGAAGCGCCGGACCAAGACCCGACGGAGCCCGATGGAGAAGCCCGTGAGAAACAAGATTCATAGGATTCCGGGCATGATCGCACGTCTGCCGCTCGCTGCGCCGTCATGCAGGATCGGGAGATGATACAGATGAAGAAATGGAAGAAAGCTCTCCTTCAGTTGATCGCCTCGGTTTTAATCCTCGGGGCCTCGGTCTATGGCTACGTCAGAATGACCGCCGCGCGGAAAGCTCCGGAGCGAAAGGAAATGGTGAGGGCGGCGCCTCTGGTGAGTGCGTTCGAAGTCTCGGTTCAATCGATGCAGATGACGGTGAAAGGCAACGGCACCGTGCAAGCGCGGAAAGAGGTGCAGGTGGTGCCCCAAGTCGCGGGTAAGATTGTGCGACGCCACGAGCACTTGGTCAATGGCGGATTCTTCCATGCGTGGGAGCCGCTCGTCGTCGTTGAGAAACGGGATTACCAGATCGCGGTGGAAATGGCCGAGTCGACGGTGGCGCAGGCCGAGGTGGCCCTGGAAATCGAACGTGCCGAGGCGCAGATTGCCAAGGATCAGTGGCAAAAGATGAATCCCGGCAAGCAACCACAGTCCATACTCGTCTACCATGAGCCGCAGATCCGCAGTGTGGAGGCCCAATTGCGGTCAGCCCGAGTCCAATTGGAAAAGGCCGAATTGGATCTGGAGCGGACCGAGGTCTCCATTCCCTTTGACGGGCGGATCCTGGAGACCGATGCGGAGGTGGGTCAGTTCGTGACGAGTGGTCAGTCCATCGCCACCGTCTATGCCACCGACGGGGTCGAGATCGAGATACCCCTGCAGGATTCCCAGCTCCAGTGGCTGGACCTACCCCTCAACGGATCCGGTCCAGGTCCCAGTGTGAAGGTGAGTTGTTCCTTCGCCGGAGCGCTGCACGTGTGGCCGGGCCGTGTGGTGCGAACCCTGGGCCGTGTGGACGTGAGGTCTCGCATGGTGTACCTGGTGGTTCAAGTGGACAACCCCTTTGACACGACGACGGGACGGCCCCCCTTAACGCCGGGCATGTTTGTGCAGGTCGAGATCCTGGGCAGACACTATTCCTCCGTGATACCCATTCCTCGACACGCCCTGCGGACCCACAGCCAGGTCTGGTTGGCCGCGCAAGAGCGTCTCAAACCCGTCCCGGTGACGGTTTTGCGTCTCGACAGAGAGCATGCCTACATCAGCAGTGGTCTCTCAGAAGGGGACGTTGTGATTACCAGTTCGATTGACATGGTCACCGACGGCATGAAGATTCGGGTGCAGCTCGCCGGAAAGAATGACGGATGAGCCCTGTGAATGAGCCCGCCGGCCATAGGGGTATGATGGCGTGGTTTGCCCAGAACCATGTGGCCGCCAACGTCCTCATGCTGACGATTCTCGTCGGAGGCGCCATTAGCCTGACGACCAACAAGGTTGAAATCTTCCCCGATATGTCGGTGGATATCATCTCCATCAATGTCCCCTATCTGGGGGCAACGCCGGCGGAAGCTGAGGAGGGGATCTGCCTGCGGGTGGAAGAGGCCGTGGCCGGCATTGACGGCGTCAAGAAGCTGCGTTCTTTCGGCCTTGAAGGCTCTGGTCTGGTGATGGTCGAGCTAGACACCTATATTGATGCCAAGGATGTGCTGGACGATGTCAAGGCGGCCGTGGACCGCATCACGACCTTTCCCAGGGAGACCGAAAAGGCGATCATCACTGAACTGACCATGCGCTACCATGTCATGTCGCTCGTTCTCTATGGCGACGTGGAGGAGGCCACGCTGAAAGAATTGGCCCAGGAAATGCGGGACGAATTGACCGCACTGCCGGGGATAACACAGATAGAGATCGTGGGGGTACGCGATTATGAAATTTCTATCGAGGTCAGCGAGGAGACCCTCCGCCGCCATCGACTGACTTTTGATGACGTGTCGCGGGCCGTTGCCGACTCGTCCCTGGACCTGCCGGGCGGTTCCCTCAAGACCGCCGGCGGGGAAGTCTTGATCCGTACCCAGGGACAACGCTACCGCGGCTCGGAGTTCGAGCAGATCGTGGTGTTGGCTCAGGCCGACGGCACGGAGATCCGCCTGGGGGACATTGCCACCGTGGTGGATGGCTTCGAAGACTCGGACCTGGCCGGCTCATTCGACGGCCAACGTTCCGTGCAGTTGAAAGTCTTTCGGGTCGGCGAACAAAACCTCCTGGAGATCGTCGAGATCTGTGAAGACTACCTGGCGCAAAATCGTGCCAATCTTCCCGCCGGCGTCTCGGTCGCGACCTGGTTCGATCGCTCTAAGATGCTGCGTAGCCGCATCGATCTACTGACGCGTAATGCCTGGTATGGCCTGGCCTTTGTGTTTGTGGTGCTGGCCCTCTTTCTCGATCTCCGCCTGGCCTTCTGGACAACCCTGGGGATTCCCATCTCCTTCATGGGCGCGTTTTGGATGATGCCCTATTGGGACACCTCGATCAACATGATGTCTCTCTTTGGCTTCATTTTGGCCTTGGGCATCGTGGTGGACGATGCCATTGTCGTCGGAGAGAACGTCTTCGCCTATCGCCAGCGGGGTATGAGTCATGTGGATGCCGCCATCGCGGGCGTCAAGGAGATTGCCCTGCCCGTGACCATGGCCGTGCTGACGACCATGGTGGCCTTCGTGCCTTTGCTCTGTATTTCCGGCGTGTGGGGCAAGTTCGTGCGCATGATCCCCATCGTCGTCATCAGTGTGCTGGCCTTTTCCCTGGTCGAGGCCCTGCTGATCCTGCCCGCGCATCTCTCCAGGGGGCATCCGATCGCCGCGCAGCGGGGCGGTCTAGGCCCCATCGGTCGGTTTCAGGGGATGATACGCAAGGGCCTGGATGCCTTTGTCGACCGTGTGTTTGAACCCTTCGTCCAGCGTGCCGTGGCCTGGCGCTATCTGACGATATCGGTGGCTCTGGCCATCTTGATCCTCACGGTTGGTTTTGTCAGTGCGGGGTTCCTTCGCTTTTCGCTCCTGCCCAAGGTGGAAGCGGACAATGTTTGGGCCTCTCTCTCGATGCCCCGCGGGACCAGCGTCGATCAGACCCGTAAAGTCGTCGATCAATTGGAAGAGGCGGCTCACCGGGTCCGTGACAGAGTGGATGCCGAGTGGCGGGGCCAGCCTCGGGAACAGACGGTCTGGGCCAGACTCTTTGGCGGGAACGACCGGACGGCGGTACCTGCGGAGCAGTCGCTGTTCACGCACATTGCCACCAGCATTGGCGAGCAACCCTTTACACGTGGCGACGCCGGAGGCCCACCCACCAGAGCGGACCGTGGCGGTCATGCGGCCGAGGTCAATATCGAGTTGCTCGACGGTGAGACACGCGGTAATCGATTCTCTTCCGAGCGCATCGCGCGGCTCTGGCGGGAAGAAGTGGGGGAGATTCCTGGGGTTTCGTCCCTGACCTTTACCTCCTCGCTCTTTGCCGGCAGTGATGCCATTTCTGTCGAGATGAGTCACCGAAATTTCGATGAGTTGTTGGCCGCCGTAGAGGAATTCAAGCAGACCCTGGGGGAATATGAGGGGGTCATCGACATCACCGACACCTTCGAACCGGGCAAGTTGGAGCTAAAGGTCTCCCTGAAAGAGCGGGGGCGCTTCTTGGGGCTCACCCAGGCCGATCTCGCTCGGCAGGTGCGTCAAGGCTTCTACGGCGACGAAGTGCAACGAATCCAGAGGGGGCGTGATGATGTCCGGATCATGGTCCGCTATCCACGTGAGCACCGACGATCCATGGCCGACATGGAGGCCATGCGCATTCGTCTGGAAGATGGAACCGAGATCCCCTTCGGGGAAGTGGCGAATGTGTCTCTGGGTAGAGGATACGCGATCATCAATCGGGCCAATCGCCGGCGGATCGTCAGTGTCACCGCCGATGTGGATCAGGCCGTCGCCAACGGCAATGAGGTCATCGCAGATCTGCAGACGCGGGTATTTCCCGCCCTGGCCGCCAAGTATCCCGGCTTGACGTACGATTTCGAAGGAGAGCAGCGCGATCAACGGGAGATCGCCAAGAGTCTGGGACGCGCCGTCCTCTTGTCGCTGTTGGCCATGATGGCCCTGCTGGCGCTTCAGTTCAGAAGTTATTGGCAGCCCTTGATCATCATGTCGGCCATTCCCTTCGGCATCGTGGGTGCGGTCGCCGGCCATGTGATCATGGGCTTTCAGCTCTCCATGATGTCGCTCTTTGGCATCGTGGCCCTGACCGGCGTGGTGGTCAATGACTCGCTCCTCATGGTCGACCTGGCCAACCGAGAACGCCGCGCCGGCCTCGCTTTGCCACAGGTGATCAAGGCCGCGGTGACTCGGCGCTTTCGTCCCATCCTCCTGACGACACTGACGACCTTCTGCGGCCTGATTCCCATCATGCTGGAGAAGAGCCTGCAGGCGCATTTCCTGATCCCGATGGCCATTTCCCTGGCCTTTGGGGTGTTGTTCGCTACGGTGATCACATTGATCCTGGTCCCGTCACTCTATATGATTCTTGAAGATTTCCTGGCGGGATTCAGGCGGATGCGTCACTTGCTGTTTTAGTCGGGACTCACCCATCCTAACCGTCACGCAAGATTGGAGAACAATGAATCGAGTCGAAACACAGGGTAAATTCAGCTGGTGTGAGTTGGCCACCACGGATGTCGCGAAGGCCAAGGCCTTCTACGAGAAACTACTGGGATGGACACTGGAAGATCTGCAGACAGAAGGCGGCGACAGCTACACCGTCATCAAGGTCGATGACGAACCCGTCGGCGGCATCTGTCCTATGCCTGAGACGCTCCCATCCGATAGCACCCCTCACTGGGGCGCCTACGTCTCTGTCGACGATGTGGACGCCACCGCGGCCGCCGTCCCGTGCTTGGGCGGTACGGTCCTTCTCCCGCCAACCGATATCCCGGAGTACGGCCGCTTCTGCGTGTTTCGGGATCCCCAGGGCGCCGTGCTACGCGTCATTACCTACGCCAAGCGCGACGATGCGTAGGATGGCTGCCGGGGGGGAAGGATGACACCGCGCTATCCGCGGACCAGGCTCCGGTAGACCCGCTCGATCGTGTCGACCATCCTGGCCGGGGCGAACTTCTCCCGCACCTGTTCCAGCCCATTGCGGCCCAGTCGCTCTCGGAGTGCCGGATCCTGGATCAACTCGGCGCAGGCCTCGACCAGATCGCCTACCTGCTTCGGCCGCACCAGTCGCCCGGTCTGGTCGTTCACGACCTCCCGCGCCCCGTCCACATCAAAGCTGATCGCAGGGCGGCTGCAGAGCATGGCCTGCGGCAGCGTGCGTGCCAGCCCTTCTCGGAGGGAACAGTGCACGAGGATGTCGGAGGCCTTGATCGCCAGCGGGACCTCGTCGGGCTGCAGGAGACCGGTGAACCTGAAGCGATCCTCTAGGCCCATCCTATTGATTCTCTCCCGATAGCGTGCAGTCAAGTTGCCGTCACCCACGAAGAGCCATAGGGCCTGGGGAAATCGTCGGGCCAGCGAAGCAGCGGACTCAATGATGTAGTCGTGGCCCTTAAGCATAAAGAGCCGCGCCACGCAGACCAGCACGGTGGCGTCTTCATGAATGTCGTGTCTCTCCCGAAAGGCCCGCCGCTGCGGCTCGGAGCTGGGCTTTAGAAAGGGCGCCTCGTCTATGGCTGATGAGACCGTGGTATCGG
>JADFMM010000081.1:0-10977 GCA_022563885.1 Planctomycetota bacterium
GAGAGTCACAAGCGCGATGTGCAGATGCACAAAGAGAACTGGGAAAGCTCCCGCCGGGCAGAACAGACCACAACGGGCTACCAGCTGGAGAACGCGAAGCAACGCGCCGAGGATGCACGCCGCGACGCGACACAGGCGCAACGCGACTTGGACGCCGCGAAAGATCCCACCGCCGTCATCGCGCCCACGGGTTCGTCCAGCCGGATCACCGACAGCAGGAAACTGAAGAACGCGAACAGTCCCAGTTGTTTTTCCTTCCAGTCAATGCCGCGCTGCCCATCGTCGCAACTGGCGATGATCGACGTGAACGAGCCGGGGCGCTTGTTCCAGTCACTGGACGGCCTTGTCACGCTGGATTCTCGGGCTGCAGATGGTTTCGTGAGGTTGACCCGGAAGCACCCCACGCAGCCCACGGTCATCGGGCCCCTGCGCTGCAGGGCTGAGCTGGGCGAGATGATCCTGGTCATCTGCGGGGAGTATCTCTCACAGGGCGGTCCGGGCGGGGGCCTCGGCGTTTCCTATGCAGACGCCATTGCCTTGATCCGGGAATTGTGCGATAAGAGGTGTGTGGAGGCTGAACTGTGGGCAGGACCTCTGCCAGAATGAGCGATTTCTCAAGATCCGGGCCACATCGGGCCGATAATACCAGGAATAGACGGCTTGAAGGGGCCAGGGTATGTCATGAGATTGAAAAAGGTGGTTCTTAACGGTTTCAAGAGCTTCGCCGACAAGACAGAGTTTTCCATCGATGCTGCGGTGACGGTCATTGTAGGCCCCAACGGCTGTGGCAAGAGCAACATCGTGGACGGCGTGAAGTGGGTCCTGGGCGAGCAGAAGGTGAAGAGCCTCCGCAGCGACCAGATGGTCGACGTCATTTTCAGCGGCAGCAGCAGCAGAAAGCCCCTGGGGGCGGCCGAAGTGTCGCTGGTCTTTGCCAATCCGGAGAAGGGCGGAACGCGGCAACTCTCCATTGATGCCGATGAAGTGCAGATTTCGAGAAAAGTGTATCGCAGCGGCGACAGCGAGTATCGCATTAACGGGAAGACGTGTCGGTTGAGAGACCTCCGCGAGATGCTCATGGACACCGGCATCGGCACCATGGCCTATTCCATCATCGAACAGGGGCAGATCGACAAGATGTTGGGCGCGACCAAGACGGATCGCAGGGCCGTCTTCGAAGAGGCCGCCGGGATCAGCAGGTACAAGGCCCACAAGAAAGAGGCCCTGGGCAAGCTGGCGCGGACCGAGCAGAACCTGCTTCGCCTGGCGGACATCATCCAGGAGGTCGCGAAAAGCCTGCGCAGCGTGAAGCTGCAGGCCGGCAAGGCCCGCAACTATCTGCAGTACACCCAGAGATTGAAGGAGTTGCAGGTCAACTACTCGCTGGTGGAGTACTCTCGCTATCACGCCGAGTTGGAGCAGCGCCGCGCGGACCAATCGGCCGCATCGGAGCGATTTGCCGTCCTGGCCGCCGAGGTCTCCCGCACCGATGCCCTCCTGAGTACCTTGGCCGCCGGCATCATCGAGAATGAGCACGCGCTGAGTGAGGCGGGTAATCGCCTGGTCTCCGTCCAGAGCGGCATAGAGAAAGGGCTGCAGGGCATAGAATTCCTGCGGACGCGGATTACGGAGCTGGACGAACGCAAGCAGACCCAAAGCCGAACCGTTGACCGGGTGCAGTCACAGACCAAGGGACTGCGAGATCAAATGGCCCAATACGAAGACGAGGTCCTGGTCGGGGAACGACTGTTGGGGGAGAAGGGGGGAGCCGCCCGGGAGATCGAAGATGATCTTCGCCGGCTCGAAGACGACCTGGCCGTGTTGGAGACCGACCTGGAGGATGAGAAGTCGGGCATCATTGATAGTGTCCGTCGCACGGCCCAACTCCACAATGAGATCCAGAGCAGTTCCCGCTTTCGGAGCAATCTATCGAATCAGAAGGAACGCTTGGTCTCGCGGGTCGAGTCCGCCCGGGCCGAACTGGAGGCGGCGCTGACCGAAAAAGCCCAACACTCGGTCCGACTCGACGACATCGAAAAGGTCTTGGCGGATCTGGAGTCGAATTTGGAGGCCAAGCGGGAGCAGATCGAGGTGTTGGAGGGCGACATGAGGCAGGACCGCGAAGAACGAGTCCGGCAGAAGGAATCCCGCAGCGCCCTGAGCGGCGAGCTGGCGGCGCTGAACGAGATGGAGCGGCGCTACGAAGGCGTGACCGAGGCCGTTCGCACCTTCTTGAAAGGGCGTGAGGGCGAGGGGCCGCCCGCGTATAGCCAAGGCATCCTGGCAGACAAGCTGGAAGCAGAGCTGGAGTATGCCACCGCGGTCGAAGCCGCTATGGAGGGGTTCGCCGACGCGGTGGTGGTCGACGAGATGTCATCCCTCCTGGCGGACCGAGAGATTTCGGCGCACCTCAAGGGCCGGGTGCAGTTCGTGTGCAGGGCGGTGGCTGAAGAGCATCCGGGCGACGAGAATAGGCCGGATCAACCCGGAATCCTGGGGAGATTGAGTGATTTTGTCCGCTCCGAGGAGCAGTTTCGCCCCCTGGTTCGACGTCTACTGGGCCGAACCCTGTTGACGGAGTCGGTTGAGGTGGGCCTGGCCCTGTCGCGGACGATGGATCCCTCCTGGCGTTTCGTCACGAAGGCAGGGGAGTTGGTGCAGGCCGGGGGGCTGTTACGCGTGGGTCCTCTGGGGCCCTCCTCGGGGCTAATCTCGCGTAAGAGCCGCATCCGCCAGCTACAGGCGTCGCTGGACGAGATTACCCGGACGATCGCTGCACTAGAGGGGGAAATCCATCGGAACGATCAATCGCGGACCCACTTGATCAAGCTGTGTAAAGACTTACGCACCGCCATTTACGAGGCCCATACGGAAAAGATGCAGGCAAGCTCCCATGTGACACTCTTTGACCAGACGGCTCAGCGACTGAAAAAGGAACAACCGCTGATTGCCCACGAAGTGGAGACCCTCGAGGAGGAGATTAATGAGTCGGTGCAGAAGGAATACGATTCCAAGCAGAAGCTGGAAGAGTTGGAGGCCGTCAGCAGCGAACGCGGGGCCCATGTGGAGGAACTCGAATCTGAGATTGCCCTGTTACGGGAGCGACGACAGATGCAGATGTCCGAGTTGACGGAACTTAAGGTGGTGTTGGGCCAGATCACCGAGCAGAGCAAGGCTGCCCAACAGATGATTGCGGGCATCCGTGCGCAGGTAGACGGGGCGCTGCTCCAGGCCCGGGAGGCGGAGGCGGAGATCGCGGCTCACACCGAACAGGTCGATCAGGCCAGCCGGGACATCTTGAGTTCAGAGGCGGAGGTCTCCGATCTGTTCGTGGAGAAGGAGGCGGCCCAAGAGGTTAATCGAGGTCTGAAGGAGACGATCGCTCAGCTTACGGAAGAACAGCGCGGCGCGGAACAGTCCATTCACTCGAAACGGGCCGCCAAAGAGAGCATCGAGGAGGTTCTCAACGACTTAAGAGTCCAACTGGGCCAGCTCGAAGTCAAGCAGCAGGATCTGGTCGAACGGATCAAGGACGAGCTGCAGATCGATCTGGAAGAAGCCCACGAGACCCATGAGAAACAGGACATGGATTGGGAGAGCGTGCGCGATGAGATCAATCAACTTCGCGGCAAGATCGAGCGCCTGGGCAATGTCAATGTCGATGCGATCGAAGAGCAGGAGCGCCTGGAAGAACGGCACGAGTTCATGAGCCGACAGGTGGAGGATCTACACCAGAGTAAGGAGCAACTCGAGCAACTGATCCACAAACTTGACAAGACCAGTCGAGAAAAGTTCATTGAGACCTTTGAAGAGATTCGTGTCAATTTTCAGAAGATCTTCAGAAAACTCTTTGGGGGAGGCAAGGCCGATATCCTGCTGGAAGCGGGGGTGGACGTCTTGGATGCGGGTATTGAGGTCGTGGCCAAGCCCCCGGGAAAGGAGACACGCAGCATCTCCCTGCTCAGTGGTGGCGAGAAATCCATGACGGCCTTGGCCCTACAGTTTGCCGTGTTTAAGACCAAGCCGACTCCCTTCTGCTTCCTGGATGAGGTCGACGCCGCCCTGGATGAGGCAAACAACGAGCGATTCAATCTTCTCCTCAAGGATTTCAGCCTCGATACCCAGTTTGTCATCATCACCCACGCCAAACGAACGATGAGCATCGCGGATGTCCTCTACGGCGTGACCATGCAGACACAGGGCGTCAGCAAGAAGTTCTCGGTCCGCTTTGACGATTATGAGGCCGAAGAAGCGGCGGTGGCCTAAGCAGTGGCTAGTGATTAGTGGCTAGTAAAGTAAGGGTCAAGCGTTGGGGTACGCCACTAATCACTAATCACTAATCACTGCCTTTCCGTTCACCCATGTCGACACCTCAATCTCGCCGTCTGGCGCGATGCGTACGGTGATGGCCCCGTCCCTTGCCGTGTAGTAGGCGTTCGGAATGGGGTCCATGACCCGTTGCTGGTCATACTGAGAGCGTGCGCAGCTGGTGATAACGATCTGCGGCTGCAACCGTGCCAGAAAGTTTGGGTCGAGCGTCTTCTTCGAGCCATGGTGCGGGGAGATGATCACGTCTGCCCGGAGTTCGGGATGGTTCTCGAGGAGCGCGCGCTGCGCGGCCCGCTCGATGTCCGAGCAGATCATGATCGACCTGCCCGCAAATTCGATCCGGGCCACCACGGACCGATTGTTGTCACTGGCCTCGATGTCCCGGGGAAGCTCCGAGGGCGGCCAGAGGATGTCTATCAGGGCCGGGCCCGCGTCTATCCGTGGCGGTAACAACTGCAGCGATCGACCTTGACCTTCCAGGAAGTTCGAGAGCGTCAGTGCCGGGCCCCACTCGGAGGTCTGCTCCAAGAGATGGCGGTTGGCCCAGAGGATCTGCACCGAATCCCGGTCGACCAACTCCGGGATACCGTTGATGTGGTCGGAATCGCTGTGACTCAGAATGATCGCCCGCAAGCGGCCGATGCCCTGATAACGCAAGAAGGGCTTGACGATGCGTTGTCCCACGTTGGTCTGATAGAGAGAACCGGTATCGATTAGCAGGGTGCCATATCCCGGGATCTGCGCCACCTGGGCCTGGCCGTGACCCACATCCAAGCAAGTAAAGACGAGCGACGCGGGTGTGGCGCGCTCATTGCGCAATAGATACGTGCCCCCCACGAGACAGGCTACGCCGGCCCAACAGAGTGCCGATTTCAGTACCGGTCTCTGTCGAGGGTGGAGGAACACTGCTGCCAGGAGTACGACATAGTAGCCCAGGATCATCCCGAGGGGCGTATTTCCCAGCGTCAGCACGCCGGGTGGGATTTCGGCCAGTAAGGAGACCAGACCGATCAGGGACTTGGCGACCCCATAGAGGCAGGAGCCCAGCAGCCAGCCTGATGCCGGGATCAGCAGGGCGAGGACCAGCTTCAAAAAGCCCAGAGCCAAGATCAGCGTCACGAAGGGCAGGGCAAGCAGTGTCCAGAGGGCAGACCACAGGGTCATGCTATGAAAATGAAAGATGAGCACACCCAGCCCGCCCAGCCAGGCACCGAGGCCGATTGCGAGGAGGGAAGTCACCCTGCGAAGGGTCCACAGGACGACCGGGGGACCCCTCATGGGATCGAGAATCCGGGACAGCCGCGCCTGCATGCGGGGAGATATCACGAGGATGCCCAGGACGCAGGTAAAGGAGAGTTGCCAGCCCGCTTCATACATCTGCGTGGGACGGACCAGCAAGAGTAAGATGGCCGCCAGCGATAGGGCGTTGAGGGGATGGGGGAAACGGCGCAGGCCGATGGCGAGACAGAGGGTCCAGCAGATCGTCGCCGCCCGTAGGGTGGGAGGACGCCCCGGGACCATCAGCACGAAGAGAGCGATCACCAGGGCGCACACCAGCGCCCGTCCCCGCTTCAACAGACCGGCCCACTGACAGAGCCACCAGACAAGGCCGAACAGGATGCCCATGTGCATGCCCGAGAGGCTGAGGAGGTGGAGCAGCCCCGTTTCTTCGAACGCCCCGTGCACCTCATTCGTCACACCCCGACGCGCGCCCAGTATCAGCGCCTGAATCAGACCTAACACCGGTTTGTCGTCGGGGACATGTTCCGTCAATGCGACAAGTGCTCGCTGGCGCCAGCGTGCTAGGGTGGCCGCGAGTCTGTGTCCGGGTATCTTCGGGAGTCGTTCGATGCTCTGAGCCGACTTGAGGGAGGCACTGATGAAGATGTTGCGTCGAGCAAGGTGGCGGGATAGGTCGAATTGGCCCGGGTTGGACACGGCCCGAATGGGACTGAGCCAACAGTACATCAAGACCGAATCGCCCACCTCTAGAAACGTGGCCGAATCGTTAACATAGACGGGGAGGATGCCGGTTAATGGGGCCCATCCCTGCGCGGTTTGAACCGCTGTGAGGTCCAGATCGAAGGTCGTTGGCGGGTCCAAGGGATGCATCTCTGCGAAGACCCAATCGCTGGGGTGCTGCTGGGGCGGGGTGACCACCGACCCGCGGACCGTGGCCAGTTGTCGTTGCGTAACGAAGCGAGATATGTCCCGGGGATCCACTCTGCTGAAGGCGGCCTGCCGGACGGCCCCCAAGAGGAAAAAACTCACGGCACACCCTGCTAGAAGAAGGGTGACGCGCCGCTGTCCCCGCGTCCCTGAGAGCGTCAAGAGGGTGGCCGGTAAGAGGAGCAGGGCCAGCGCCCCCCACCACCCCAGTGAAAGGTCGATCTCTGTCTGAAACAGGATGCCGACGATCAATGCCAGTGCGGGAACGAGAAGGGGGGCGTGCTGCAGGAGAAAAGAGAGGGGATCGGGACCCGACAATTCCTGGTCGATTGATCGCAGCCTTCTCTCCATCTCTTTCATGATCTCCGCAGACTATCTGTGTCCTCCAGCATTTGCAAGGCGCTAGGTCAAGGAGCCGGGCAATCGCACCTAAGTACCCAGTTCGTGTGCTTTGTGGCCAAGAATCGTCATCATCGAGGATTTCTATCGTTCAAGTAAACAGTAATCAGTAATCAGTAATCGGTAATCAGTTGTCGGTCCCCGGTCATCAGTCATCAGTGATCGGTCTGGGCTAAACACCGACCACCGACCCACCGACCCACACACCACGGATTGCGACCTCGCGTCTTCCCATCTTCTTCGGGACCTGTTAAACTGACGCGCCAAGAGTGTGACTTGCATGTACGAAAGAGTTTGGAATGTCCCAGAGATTGGATAAGCAGACCTTGAGCAATGGCCTGGTCGTCTTGGGTGAGCCCATGGAGGGTGTCGCCTCGGTGGCGTTCGGTTTGATGATTCCCGCCGGAGCCGCGCGATTCCCTGAGGGTTGCTGTGGTGTCTCGGGTATCATTGCGGATTGGATCTTTCGGGGGGCGGGATCGCGAGACAGTCGGCAGCTCGGCGACGCCTTGGACGGTCTGGGTCTTCACCGTCACGGCTCAACGGGTACGCTCTACCTGACCTTGGGGGCGGCCATGGAGTCCGGAAGTCTGGCAGAGGCTTTGGATCTCTATACCGATGTCATCTGCACGCCGACTCTGGCCGACGATCAGTTCGAACTTGCCCGCCAGTTGGCCGTCGAAGACGTCAAGGCCCTCGACGATGACCCCCGTCACAAGGTAATGATTAAGCTGCGAGAACAGTTCTACCCGGATCCTCTTGGGCGGAGTACGCTGGGAAACATTTCGGAATTAGAATCCCTCACACCCGAGCAGACGCGGTCGCTCATTCACGAGCGTTTTGACCTGTCCCAAGGCATCTTTTCGGTCGCCGGGCGCTACGACTTCGACCTGCTATGTCGGCAAGTGGAACGTTCATTCGGAGCCTCGGGGAAGGGTCGGACCGAGGAGACGGGTCTCGGTTCGGCAGGAGAGCGATATACGCACATCCCGACGGAAGGGGCTCAGGTTCATATTGGCCTGGTCACGCCCACCATTACACCTGAGGATCCGGAGTTCTACGACATGAGAGTGGCCGTGTCGATCCTCTCCGGGGGCATGAGTTCACGCCTCTTTACCGAGGTGCGTGAGAAACGGGGTCTCTGCTATGCTGTCAACGCCGGCTACCACGGTCTAAAGCAGGCAGCGGGAATCCAATGTTACGCGGGGACGACGCCCGACAAGGCCCAAGAGACCGTGGATGTCATTGTGGAGCAGTTCAGACTGCTGCGTGAGGGTGTCACCGAGGACGAACTGGCCCGCGCGAAGGTAGGACTCAAGTCCGTTTTGATCATGCAGAGTGAGTCTTCGAGCAGTCGCGCTAGCAGTATCGGCAACGACTACTACATGTATGGGCGGGTGCGTCCCCTCGACGAAATCAAAGAGAAGATCGACGCCGTCACTACCGACTCCGTGGCTGCGTTTCTCGCCCATTCCCCGTTCGATGATTTCACGGCCGTGACCGTCGGTCCGACTCCAATCAAGCTTTCAGACAGAGCCCCAATCTTCTAGAAGAGCCGCGTGGAATTCCAACAGGAAAAACTAGAGAATGGCCTGCAGATCATTGGCGAAGTCAATCCTGCCGCCAAGTCTGCAGCGGTTGGATTCTTCGTCAAGACCGGGTCCCGGGATGAAACATCGGCCGTCAGTGGTGTGTCTCACTTCCTTGAGCATATGCTTTTTAAGGGGACCGATCGGCGCACTGCGCTGGAAGTGAATGCCGCCTTTGACGATACGGGCGCCCAGTTCAACGCATTTACCAGCGAAGAGAACACGGTCTACTATGCCTCCGTGTTACCCGAGTACCTCGATGAGGTGACTTTGCTTTGGAGCGACCTCATGCGGCCGGCGCTGCGAGATGATGATTTTGACATGGAGAAGAACGTCATCAAAGAAGAGATCGCCATGTACAAAGACATGCCCAGTTTTGACGTCATGGACCGATGTCGTACTCTCTTCTTTGGCGAGCATCCCTGCGGCAATAGCGTTTTGGGGACGGCTCAGAGTATCGACGATCTGAGCAGTGCTCAGATGCGGGAGTACTTGGCCCGGCGCTACGCCCCGAACAACATCGTCGTTGCCTTTGCCGGTCACTTCGATTGGGAACGCATGGTCTCTCTGACTCAGGATCGGTGTCGCCAGTGGGACCCTCACGATCTGGCGAGAGAGACGAGTCATTTTGGCGGCCGTGTCGATCACGCTCGACTCGGGCAAGCGGGTCTGGCCCGAGAACATCTCTGTCTCATGAGCGAGGGAGTTTCCTATCAGGATCCCCAACACTATGCGGCCATGTTGCTGTCATCCATCGTGGGCGACAGCGCCGGGTCCCGATATTTTTGGGAACTGGTCGACAAGGCCGTCGCAGAGGCAGCCAGTATGTCCCTGGATGGAATGGATGGTACAGGCAGTATGGTTAGCTATGTACGCTGCAGCCCGGAGCGAGCGACGGAGGTCCTGGACGTGCTTGAGTCCATCTTCGAGACGCTTGCCCGCGCGGGGGTGACCGAAGAGGAATTGCGCATGGCCAAGAACAAGACGCTCAGTGCCCTGGTCATCAAGAACGAACTGCCCATGGGCAGACTCATTGACCTGGGGTTTAACTGGACCTACTTGCAGGAATATCGGCAGGTGGAAAAAGACGTGACGGAGATAAAGTCCGTGACCGTTGAGGATGTCAACAAGATGATTGAACGCTTGAAACCAGGCGTCTTTACCCGCTACCAGATCGGACCGGACTGAGGGACCGGTCCGGAGGAGACCTCGGTGACTGACCATCCAGACAAGCAAGACATGGATCCCTCTCACGGGACGGGGGACGACTCAACACGAGGGCGCTTGGGCTTTCGAGAAATGGTGCCTTCCTGCGATGCACAGAGCCCCGCCCAAGAGCAACCTGATCGCGAGGTGAGTATCCCCGAGTTCGACTTGGGTCAACAGATGATGGCCCGCCATCGACAGGACACGGCCCTCAGACGAAAGAGCCCCAAGCAGCAGGCCAAAGCAAGGATCCCACCGCTTGACCGGGTTGAGCCCGAACCACCGCCGGAATCCGCGCAGATCGAAGCGCACCCCGGTTTTGTCTGGACCACCTATGCCTCCCCCACGGAGAACGCGCTCATCGCAGAAATCGTGAGTCGGGATATTCAACGTCTCTGCCGAGTTGGCCGGGCCCGGCGGCGATAGGTGTTCATGGGCGAGTTCACCGCAGAACTGGTGGATCTGCACTGTCACTGTCTGCCGGGCCTGGATGATGGCCCCGCGACAGATACCGAGGCATTGGATCTCTGTCACGCGTTGGTCGCCGACGGCATCAAGACCGTTGTGGCCACGCCGCATCAACTGGGGTTCTTTGAGCGATACGCCGACAGCCGACAGATCCGCAGTTCGGTAGCCTTCCTCAATGAGGCGCTCAGGGCCACACGGCTGGATCTGGAGGTGCTCAGTGGGGCCGAGATCCGCATAGAAGCACGCGTTCCCCAACTGCTCCGGCAAGATATACTCATGACGCTTGCGGACCGTCGGCGGTTTTGCCTACTGGAACTTCCCTTTGACACCCTGCCCGACATCAGGCCCGTACTGGATGAACTATCACAGTTGGGGATCCGCGGTGTCATTGCACACCCCGAGAGAAACTCGAGCATTGCTGAAGATCCCGACCTGGTCATGCAATGGACAGAGTACGAACTCACCTTCCAAATCACCGCGACCAGCATCCTCGGCGATTCGGGCCGGCGGGTGAAAAAGGCGGCATGGAAGCTCTTGAACATGCCCATCTGCTGTATCATTGCCTCCGATGCCCACGGCGCCGTGACGCGTCCCCCGCGCTTGGGACAGGCCCATGCCGCCATCGCCAGACAGGAAGGCCCGAATCGAGCCCGAGCGCTGTGTGTGCTCGAGCCTCTGAGGATCCTCGGTAGATCGCAACTCGAAGACTAAGGGATCGGCAAGAAATAAGTTGGACAATTTGGGGTCCAAGTGTGCCCCATATTGGGTCGCGCCCGATTGAGCGGAACCACAGGCGTAGCTGTTCTACTGCGCGGAT
>JADFMM010000081.1:10986-23087 GCA_022563885.1 Planctomycetota bacterium
TTTTCATTCGTTGTTGAAGAATATCAATCTGTCCGGTTCCCCTCCCGTCCTCAATCAAGAATTTCGAGTTGCCCTCTTGCGGAATAATCGCTTTCGATCAATTCCTGGTCCTAATTTCTCCCCCCTCGGAAAGGACGGGTGGACCAGTCCCAGTCTATCTCCTTCCTTCCAATGTGTAAAACCAAACGCCGAAAGAAACTCGTCATTTCAACGGCAGGCATCAGGCAACTTGGTGAGTTGATGGCCAGGCGCACCCTCGCACAGGAATAAGGGATCGGCAAGAAATAAGTTGGACAATTTGGGGTCCAAGTGTGCCCCATATTGGGTCGCGCCCGATTGAGCGGAACCACAGGCGTAGCTGTTCTACTGCGCGGATTTCGCGATTGAGAAGCGATCAAAGATGGGGTGCAATTGGGCAATCAAAAGTCCAAGTTATTTCTTGCCGGTCCCTAAGGAGATGAGTTTGAACCCACGGGTAAACTGTCTCGATGCAGAGGACGGCTAGCGAGTCAGCTCCGCTTTGGCTCGCAAGCCATTGTCTTCGAAGGTCAAGCCCATGCCCAATTGCTTGATTCTGGTCAGGGGGGTGGAAAGCGATGCCGGCTGCTTCGGCCGGCCGGGACAGCCGAAGACCGTGGATTCCAGCGTCTTGAATTCTTCATTCCACACATAGTCGCCACCGCCGGGGCAGACCAGGCGAGTTTGCCAATACCGTTCATGGACCGCGAGGGGAGCCATGTCGCGGTAGCGCCGCTGCCACTCATTGAGGATGATCAGATTTCCCCAGGAGCGGGCGCGAAGCAGCGCCCTCACGTCCTGGTCAAACAGAGCCTGCAGCAGATCGATGCCCCGGCCTGCTACCCGGAGCGCCACATTCTGACCCAGCCAATCGGGGCCGGCCAAAGACGGATTCCCCTGTTCGCTCTTCCCTAGTTTCCGATCGAGGAACTTTTGGATCAGCGTCTCGTTCAGGCTCAGGATAAGTCCGTCGGGCGAAACCGCATAGTAGAGCGCTAGCTCTTGCAGCATATCCGACTGTCCCCGAACCCTTTGGGCCGGGCGAATCCTGACGTAGGCCTGCTCTTGATGAGTCAGCGTCTCCCAGGTTGTCATGTTGGGGGCGGTCTGCTCTACAAAGGCCCGTAGCGCCACCAGAAAGCCGGTGAGCTTCAAGGGGTTGCTCACGTCAACCTGGAGGGCAACCGGCAACCGGTGGATATTCTCCTCCACAAACGCATCAGCCTGGCTATCCGGGTCGTGGTCACGGGCTGCTGCGAATTCTGCCCAGAAGGGATCTTCATCCGCATAGACCGTCACCCAGTCTCCCAGCCAACCCAGGGGATTGGCCCGCAGGCCGGGTGCCATCAGGCCTGCTAGATTGCCAAAGAGCCGCATCTGCGGCGCGTTTCTATCCAGGGTTGCGATGATCTGCGCCAGGGATTCGGGATGGGGGTCGCCGGCCTTCGGTGTCAGGTTGCCGTTGCCGGTGACTTCGATGTATCGATTGTACTCGCTGGCCGCGATCAAGGGCCGCACGGTGCAGTCCAGGGCAAGCCTGCCGTCGGCCTGACCATCGATGTGAAAGCGGATGGCGATCGGATCGAAGAACTGGCGCCAGTTCCGCTGGTATCGGTCTCGATACCTGCGGTAGGCCTGGGCTTCCGTTGGAGTGACCTGCGCGAAGGCCAATTCCGCGATGGGCGTCTGAAATGCGAGTGTGCCATATATGTCGGAGGTCACACCCTCTGCGCTTAGAGACAACTGCCCGAATGGGGAGGGGACATCGGCCCGCAGGGAGGTGCTCACTTGAAGCCCCTTCACGAAGGCGTCGAGGTGGGTGGCCTGCAATCGCGCCATGGCAGCCGCGGCTCGGATCCGGCGCGACGCGCCGATGCGCCAGCGGGCGCCACACCAGCGTCGGATGGTCGCATCCGAGATGACGAGCAGCGCCGTTTCTGGTTCATCGCGTTTGTACCGGTCTCTGAAGAACGTGTATTCATCCAATTGGTTCACCGACTCCACCTTGCCCGAATGGGCGCGAATCACCTGCTTCAGTTGTTGGAGAGAATTGGTGACGACCACCGCCCGACCCAGAGAGGCGAGATAGGAACAGATCGACCGATCCGGGCTTCGCAGGCCCACATAGTCGGTGTCCAATAGACGTCCCGTCACCATCTGACTCTCCGGTGCGCTCTCATGCGCACGTCCATACTGAGCCAGGATACTGGTCCGGAGTATTCCGGGACGCGTCGATTCGAAGAGCAAGGCGACGTCCGAGCCGGTCCTCAGGTAGGGATCCGACCCTGTCATGGCGATGCTCTCGATCAGCGCGGGACCCATGAGCCGTGCCCATTGATCCAGGGGGAGACAGAGCTGCTTTTCATAGCGTTGCTGGGTGAGTGCATCCTCCGAGCGTGGGTCCAACAGTCTCAGGATCGGCGTGCCTTGAGCGCGCACCTCGTCTAACAGTTCTGTCATGCTCGTAAAAGAAGGGAAGAATATCGCGTGCTGGTCCGCGGGAATCAGTGCGGCCAGCGGGTCCCGCTTTGGCATCAAGCCCTCGACGATGGGCTGCCAGTCAATCTCCGCCACGGTAATCCCCTCCAGGGAATCGAGTGACACAGTCGCCTCCAGATCCGTCGTGACCCGAAGCCGTCGGTCAAGCTGCAGGTTCTCACTCAAAGCGCGTCCGCCACTGAAGAGCGAGAATGTTCGCCTCAGTTCTGATTCCCGCCTCCTTTCCGCGGCCGGGGTGGCGATGTCCATCTCATCGGCGCCTCCCATCCGCTGGGCCTGTGTGTGTTGATGGCGAAGCCAAGCACCACCCGGGAGGTCTTGTCGGAGCAATCGTGCGTAGTGCTCTTCCTTAGCCTGGAAGAACGCCTTCTTGGCCGCTTTTTGGTCTTCGAAGGGCCCGGAGACCCTGAACGTGTAAGGGACCATGCCAGCCCAGTCTCCCTTGGGTAGGAACAGCGTCCCGGTGACGGGGCCCTTGGCGGCGGCGCGGATGAGTACACGCGTTCGCGCGATGTTCTGGCTCAGACTCCATCGCACCCGCCAGGGACTTCCCTGCGTCCCTTGATCGGCAGCGAAGTAGATCTCCTCACTGCCGGCACCCTGGGCGTAGGGCTGCATGAATCGTTCTCTTTCCCGCTGCCGTCGATGGCTCATCTTCCGAGCGGGCTCTTCGAGGGGAGAGGTCTTGGGAAGGGGAGTCCGGCTGATCTCCAGATCGCTCAGGTCGACCGCGTAATAAAGGCTCTCCGCGGAGAGAGGCGGCAGCGCCAGGAAGCAGCTATAGAAGATGGCATAGAGTTGTCGGCGTGTCATAGCGAAGTCTCCAGTTGTGTCACCAGGAATCTAATTTTCGGAAGTCACCTTGAGCCAGGATAACGCAAACCCGATGCCAGACTGGTAAACACCTCCTTCCACTGAGTTACGCCGGTTTCGGACCAGGAACAGGGGCGCTGTCTCCCGGATCACGGTACATTCCATGTTCTTCAGATGATCACCGAATGTACGGACTCAAGTCCAATCTTGACCCACCCCCAGTCAGGGGGTAGGATTGATTCTAACCAGTCGATTTCAAGTTTCACACCATCCATCGATGCAGTCGCGTGAATAGCTGGGCTGCCTGAATGATTGTGAAGGAGCAACCAAGCCACCCACTCGTAAGCTGAATTTGAGGATCGACCATGAAAAACTATTCTGCAATTTGCTTCGTTGCGTACGGCCTGTCCTTGATTGTCGCAAGCCATCTGATCGCGGCGGAACAGGGCAAGCTGACACTCATGAACGGCGAGAAGCCGATCATGACTTACAACGCGACATATGTTCCGTCTCCAGATCCGCAACAGCCGTTCTATGGCCGCAGTGGCTTTATTCATCCGGTTGTGACGCCTGCCGGTCGCGTCGTGACGGAGGGCTTTCCCGCCGATCACCTGCACCAGCATGGTCTTATGTTTGCGTGGACGAGCAGCACCATTGAGGGGCGCCCGGTGGACTTCTGGAACAGTCGTGCAGAACAGGGCCGGGTCGAACATGTGTCCACCGAGTCCGCAAACGCCGATTCGATGGTCGTTCACCTTCAGCACATCGATGACACCGCAGCTCAACCCACCGTCGTGTTGAAGGAGACATGGGAGATCAGACGCGTACCGCACGCCTCCTATCATGTCTTCGACCTCGTCTCCACGCAGACCTGCGCAACCGAAAAGCCGATCAAGATTCGTAAGTATCACTACGGCGCCATGTGTATCCGCGGCAATCAACAGTGGCTCGCAAAGTCGAGCATGGTCACTAGCGAGGGCAAGACCCGGCAAAACGGAAACCACACGCGACCGAATTGGGTCGCGCTATGGGGCACGGTGGATGCCGAACCCTGCGGCATCGCCGCGATGAGCCATCCGACGAACTTTCGCGCCCCCCAACCGGTGAGACTCCACCCCTCCAAGCCCTACTTCTGTTTCGCCCCCATGGTGGCAGGCGCATTTGAAATCAAACCAGGCAAACCGTATCAGTCGCGTTTCCGCTTTGTGGCGTTTGACGGGGAAGTAGACAAGGATGGGTTGAACAGGGTGTGGCAGGATTTCTCTCTGGAGCCGCAGGCCACAAGGGCAGTGCAGTAGTCGAACCACGCCAATGCCGGGTGTGGAAGAGCTTCATCGCAAGGGGCGTTAGGGATCGGTCGGAGTTCAGTATACGAGCATTGCCTTTTTCTTCATTACTTGTATCCGAAGACCGACCTCTTGTACCCCCCCCTTTATTCCCCTGGAAAGATGGAAAATCCCCATCCGCACCAGGCCCTGGCCGATGATCCCGAGCTGGACCGCAAACCGAGCCAACCGTCATCGCCGATTGTTCTTACCTCTTTGGTACGGGCCAGCTGTTCAGAACACGTTGCAAGTCATAAATGCCGTCCTCGCTTTGCGGCGTGGGTTGCCGCCACGAGGCCAGATCACGAAATAGCTTTAGGGTTTCGTTGTTCCATTTCCAGGCCTCAACGTGACCGTCGGCGAATCCAAAGCCACTGCGGTTACCATGCCAGACCACAATGGGATCCGACCAACTGGTGGAATCTTTACCGTCATTGGGATTGATAACCCAGGCATTTATATTGTAGCCGCGGGGATCGTTCTCTTCCACCAAAACATAGGTCTGCGACGGGTTCGCCAGTTGAGACAGCCGCTTCATGTCCTGCCATTTAGCGTTACCGTTTTTTCCCTTTCCCCACTTTCCGTTGAGGCTGTCCGGCAGAGAATAGCTGCGGAAGTTTTTCCCGGCGCTCTGATCGCTGGGGCAGTGGTAACAGTCCACATCATCAGTGTACTCGAATAACACTCCTTTTCTGACGCCTTCTTTTTTTTCCTCTTGAGTGGCATTAAAATAGTCACTCACCGCCGCATTGCCGCCCACCCGCCAGGGGGCCCAGGCCCAATCCCATGGATCGCCCCAATTGCCGGCATTGTAATTCCACGAGCCGCATAACTTGTCGTCGTTGTCAATAGCATAGGAGTACCATGCCGTTGTTAACGTCTTTAGATTGGACATGCATACCATCATCTTACCGGATTCTCTGGCCTTGCGCAAGGCGGGCATGAGAACGCTCATCAAGAGGGTGATAATCGCAATCACAACGAGCAGTTCAATCAGGGTAAATCCTTCTTCGCGATTCATCTTTCTCATTATGAATCCTCCTTTCGTCTTTTATGAGCAAGACCAGTAAAGGGCCGTGTCCGGTCGGCACAGGCCCTCATGCTACCGGAGTTGTGGCATCCTTTAGGCCGCATGCTTTCTTCACAAATACCGATTGCTAACGATGCTGCCGTTCAACCGAATGGCGAAGTGATAGCGTAACCATTTCCGTTGCGACGGCGTGTTAAGCCGTTTATGGCTTCCATCCCGGTCCTCGCACGACTCGCCCTGGTGTCGCACCGGTATGCTCAGCATCCTTCAGAACCTGAACGCCATTCACGAACACATGGCGCATGCCAGTGGCCAGTGGAGTATTGATGGGGCTGTGCGAATGTGGCGTGATCCTGGATGGATTCTGGATCAAATACTACGACGTCAGCGAAGTAGCCTTCTTTAATCATGCCACGTCTCTCAATTTTGAGATTGGTAGCCGGGAGAGATGTCATTCGTCGGATGGCTTCCGGCAAGGAGATGACTTTTTCCTCTCGCACATATTTGCCCAATAGCCGGGCAAAATTTCCGTAGGCCCGGGGATGAGGATTGCTCTTGAGAAAAACCCTCTCGGGCGCTAACGACCCCGCGTCTGATCCTAAGCTCACCCAGGGCTGAGCGATTTTTTTACGAATATTTGCCTCCGCCATAATAAAATAGACGGTGGCGACCCGACTGCCGTCCTCAATCACCAGATCCATGGCCGTCTCCTCGGGAGATTTACCTCGCATGACCGCCACCTCTGCCAGAGTTTTGCCCGTGAGTGGTTTTAATGCATCATTCTTAAATCCCACCAGCAGCACCTTATCAGCCGACCCCGCCGCCAGGTAGAGATTCTCCCAGTCATCGGTCGGCGTGGACATTTCACGTTTGAGTCGGCGACGGATGACCGGATTCTTCAACCGTTCAGCCCAGGCATCATAACCGCCTTCTTGCACCCACGGCGGCATGGCGGCATTCAGGCCGGTGGCCCCTGCAACGTAGGTATAGATGTTGGCGGAAATAGACAGCCCTTCGGCACGGGCGGCTTCAACTCTCTCAAACACGTTCTCCAGCTTGCTCCAATTGGCCCGGCCTGCTGCTTTTAGATGGTATATTTCTGCTCGAATCTCCGCTTCTCGCGCGATCGTGATCAATTCATCTACGCCTTCAAGCAACTGGTTGCCCTCGCTACGTAGGTGTGAGATGTACATCCCGTCGTACAGGGTACCGTTGCGAATAATAACGTCGTATTCAGTCGCCGGAGAGCAGGCGGTCATCGCGATGGTCACATAGCCGATTAAGGCCACCAGTATTTTCCGCATAGCAATATCTCCGATAGCTTTCTAGCGTGATGGTATACGAGTTATTCGCTGATAGCCCTTTGCAGCAGATTGTGAGTGATACGCTGCACGCGTTCATCGGGGCCGTGGGGACGCGTCCAGTGCGACCACGGGATCATGTGCCCGGGTGGACGCGACAGATCCTGGGACCAAAAAATAGTGGCGGCGTTAAAAACGAAATTGTTCTTCGGGCCGGGATAGATCGTCGCAGTCCAATGCTGAGGCCGCACACCCCCTTGCAGGGCCGTCCCCTCGGCGACAACCTCCAGCCCCTCGATGTCAGGCGGTGGATCGCCGTGGTATTCCCAACCGATCAGACCGGGAATGCGATCGTTTTTTTTCATACCCGTGCCATCGAACATCCAATGGCCCGGCTTGACCGCGATCCAGTCGCCGGCTCCGTTGACGGGACTCACGTTGCGGGCTCCCATCAGATAACCTTCGTCCGGTCCCCGGTGAGGGAACGGGCCATGTTCTTTCTCACGCTTGACCGCATACTGATAATCCCCTCCGTACGGTCCGCCCCGGAATATAATGCGCTTAGGCCGGCCATCGCTGCTGGCTCGGAAGGGACTCACCCAACAGACGGCATTGCCCGAGAAGAACAACAGATTCACCCCGGCATCACGCATCCTCACAACGCTGTTATACTGCCGGATGTCCCAATACTCGTCGTGGCCGACGCTCAGGAATGCCTTGCATTTCAGTCCGCGTTCAGGGCTGATCATATCACTGTTGGAACAGTACGTGACGTCGTAACCGTTTTGCTCCAGCCAGTAGGCGAATGGGAATTCGAAGCACAGCCATTCGCCGGAACCAACGGATTGCGGATTCTCGTAGATCTGTGCATATTTGGCATAGGGCCGGTCGAAACTCACGTCCGCCCACGGCCCCTGATTTCCCTTAGGGTGTGTATAGACCGAGTACTTGTCAGGCCAGCGGTTGTAAGCCTGCCAAGTGTTGTCCGAGCATTGAAACAAGATGTCCGCCGGACGATCGTCACGCACGATGAAAACGACGTAGCTCTGCCAAGGCGCCTTGGCCGGATCTTCGGTTAGCAGTGTCAGCCGTCCCAGATAGACGCCGCTCACCCAATCTTCGGGGATAGTGAGTGTTACTGTCGGCCGCCAACGACATTCGTGCAACTGTTTTTCACCCATCGTAGGCGTCGGTTGTGACTTGCCGTCAAACGGTCCCAAGGTCGTCATCAGCCGCGCAGCGCGGCCACCATAGTAGCCCGTGCGGAAGATCTCGATCAGAAAACGCCCCGGCGCTTTCGTTGAAACCATGATGTCGATCGACTCGCCCGCCGCAACGCTCTGCTTCGAACAGTATCCTTCGATCCAGGGCGACCGAAAGCCTCTCTGTTTGTCGAGTCGCACGCGCGTGAGTTGCCAGTCAAGCGCCCCCGCTAGGGCGTTCTCGCGGGGAATCACTTGAGATTTAGCACCGGCCTGGTGTGCCTTTCTCAACTGCTGGGCTTGTGCTTGACCGGCAGCCAGACAACTCACCACACCCAAAAATGCAGCCACCACGGCTCTCTTCAACAAATCCCGTCGTCCCAATGAATTCCTGCTTGCGTAAGTCATAGTCGCGTTCTCCTACGAAAACGAATTGGGTGAATCATTTCTCGATTGTATCACGCGCTTCGGATTCATTGCGGACCACGATCGACTCGCGCCAGACCGGTTTCGGACCGTCAATCAACATGCTGGCGATAAGCTGCCGCGGCCCCAGGAGACGGCCCCTCTCTCTCTGCTCCCGCCACAGATGGTGATACGGCAGGCCTGCCATCTGCCGTATTCCGGTGACACCGTTGGCCGTGAAGAGCGGCAGGTACGGCTCTTCATGCCGGTGAGCATGCATGTCCCCAAGACCGGCAATCATGGACTTTCCCGCCCCGTTGACGATCTGCGCGCCCTCCGGGAGAGGGAGGTCTGCCGACCGGTCAATGGCGGCAATGCGATCACCCCGAATGATGATCGTCAGGTCGCTCTCTTCAGGCGACGTCGCCCCATCGATCACCGTGACATGAGTGAACACCAGCGGTTTGGGGGGTCGGTCCGTCGACTGCTGCGCAATCAACAGAGCAGGTTGAAGGCACAGAAAAAGTAGACATCTGTAAACGTTTCTCATCGTCACTCCTCCGTCGAACGTATTGCTTTGGGGCAAGTTTGGACCGCAGCGGAAAACTTGTCCGACAACGGTAAAATGTTAGGTGTATCACTCGTCATCATATAAATTCTCTGAACGCCCTTGTAATCGGCGAACTCCGAACGAAACCGTTGGAGGGATTCCCATCTGTAGTTCAAAATCACTCACCCTATAATTTGACCCCTTTGCCTTTAGAATAGTATTGACTTTTTCTTGCTTTTCCACGGCTTTCATTATTGCATTTGCGATCACCTCGTCACTACTAAACTCGGTGACTGACTCTGCAACTTTATCCTTTAGTTCTTTGGCTTTATCCAGAATACCCATTTTCTCTCCAACTAATTTGTTAGTGGCACACAATGCCACAATAAGCGGCTAAATACCAGTTGGCTAAAATAGCGAGGAACGAGCACAGCCAATGTTATGTGTCCGTTCTTTATTGTCCTGTTATGCGTGTGCATCTGCTGATCATAGGGCGGGGCCAACTCGTACGGTTGTAGACGAGTTAATCCGAAACCAACCTGCGATAGAATATCTGTCTCTATGAGTGACTCGTACCTCGTGAGGAAAATCCTCACTGAGAAAAATAACGACAGTTCTAAAACTTGGAGTCACTTTTATGCCTTCTGGGTTGCTTTTGTTGGTGAACAAGACCAACTCCCCACCGTCTGCTGGTACCCAGGTAGGATTCAAATAGACCACCAATGAAAGAACTCGGTTGGCCTCCCCCTTAAATGAATCGAAGTGACGTTTATAGAAATCGCCGGCCGCATAATGGGCAAAATGACTTTCAAATGAAAACAACCCAAGGAACAGTTGACGATTTAAATAGACCTGCATTTTCCCGGTCCAATGTAACCAAGCACGCCCGACTTTGGACTCGCCCGTTATCCAGCATATTTCATCTCCACGTACAAAATTGTTACGCATCAGCTGCCGATCTCGTCCAATTCCCGCTTTAACAAAGTTTTTTTCGCTAAGACGGCCCAAGTGCCGAATTAGATTATTTCCCAACCTTAAAGGTAATGCTTCCGGATTAATGCTGTAGCCTTTAGTTTTGATATCCATTGCAATTCGTGCAAAAAGAGGATCGTTGCTGTCAGCAAAATCATTGAAAGTGTTAGGAGTATGGATCATGGTCTAGTCTATTCTAGTTGATTCTTGGGTTGCCGCACCTGAACCTCATGGGCACAACGCCTAAATCACACGACGCTTTAGCGTTTGGTCTTTTTCAGTCTACGGGTAAAGCGGCCGCAGTGCATTTTCTTGTTATGCCCGATTTAGTAGGAGACTCACATTCTTTAAATCGTCAGCAGAAAGCTCAAAATCAAAGATGCCGAGGTCTTCCCTCATGTGCTGCTCAGAACAGGTACCCGTAAGAACAACGATACCAGATTGATTGAGATGTCGAAAGAAGATTTGCGCTTCGGTTTTGTTATACTTCCGAGCAATAGTTCGAAGGGCCTTATCGGCTAGAATATGAGGATTTGCAGAGAGTGTCCAAAAACTCTGGTAGATAACGCCATGATTAGAACACCAGTTACGCAAGTCTGCATCATAGCCCGTTTTTTTGTAAAACCGATTTTGTACAACGGCCGGCTTCACGTTGGCATCGGCATAGAGTTGCCGCATCACTTTAGTATCGTAACAGTTGCTGATGCCCAACTGACGAGCGGCACCAGTCTTTTGAATTGATTCCATCGCGCCCCATAACTTCATCAAAAGTGCGCGGGGTGCCACTGGCGAATGAAGCACTAAGGAATCTACATATTGTGTTTGAAGGTTTCTCAGCGATGCCTCAAAAGATTGGTTGACCTGCGACTCTATAGTGGCGTCCTTATCGTATGGCACTTGTCTCGGATCCTGACCGGAAAGTGGGGTGAATTTCGTTTGTATGAACAAGGTTTCACGTTCAATACCATGTTCTTCCAGCTTGTGAAGGGCCTCTCCCACCAGTGGCTCGTCATAGTGCTTAGGTTGGCAGGCGGTGTCAATCCCTCTGAATCCTGCTTGGATGGCTTTCACAACCAGGTCTGCCGTGCGTTCCTTTTTCCAGGCCGTACCGTAAATAAGCCCTGGCATGTTCACGCCTACAGCAGATCTTAACCATTTGAGTTCTCTCATTATAAATATCCGTCAAAATCACGTGACGTCTTGCGTAAATCTATGTAAGAACTGGAGTTAGTAGGGTCCAACCCCGTAACTGGTTGATCCGTTCAACTTCAGGATATTTACGATGGCAAACGTTTGAAAGAATCCGTATCGAACCATAATGAACGTCATGCTACATATTGCCTATTTCAACGAAAATGGCATAGAACAACTTTCAGTCGTTAATACAGTTTATACCGAGTTAACGCGGCAATCAATCCAGCTTGCGAGAGTGTGTCAATTGGATTCGCTAAGTCCACGTGGCCGCCGGACTGCTTAACCAGTTCAACGATTTCATTGACTAAGTCTACTTCGAAACAGGAAGAGGACCCACATTGTGTGCAGGTCTCTGTACCGGGCCCGTCCAGGTGTTCGCAGTCTCGGCATCTTTTTCCCTTGGGTTTGAAGGTGCGGTCCACTAAGAGGCTATCGATCTGTCCGGTTTTGGCAGCCCTGAGAACCTCTTCTAAGCCTACGATGCCCAGACCGCCACGCAAATACTCAGCCCGAATCTTTTCCCAGAGGTCCTCCTCGGACTGGCGTTCTTGCTCTTCGAATAGCTCCATGATATCGCGGTTGATCACATGCTCACCTTTGCTCAGATCAATGGCTTTTTTGCAGGCCCGCTTTTTCAAAATGGGGGGTAGGTTTTCGTAAATAATGCGCAGAATCTCTTTACCACCCACAAAAATGATACGTCGGAAGGACTCGGCTTGGTCCAACTTTTTGAGGGCAGCCACGATCTCACGTGCATAGTGCAGCAGTTGCTTGTCGCGCCGTCGTTCATAA
>JADFMM010000082.1 GCA_022563885.1 Planctomycetota bacterium
CGGTTCATTGCCATGAATGCTATAGCCCATATGCAATACGGCCGGCACGGTCTCGAGGGCGATGCTGGCTTTCGGATCGACGAGGCTCTGTCTCGCTCGGCGAATGGCATCGAGACGCTCGATGTTCGAGGGGGAGGATATGGCATAGCTTGCCAATGGCCGTCCGCCATAGGACCGAGCGTGCTCGCCCAGGCTGCGCATCCTCGACGAGGCCTCTGCCAAGGTATCCAAATACTCGAATATCTCGAAATGGTACCAATGCCGCTCCCCTACTTCCATGTTCATCGCTTGGGCCGGAGACGGTATCGCCGCATCCAACTCTGGCAGTGGATCCAAGATATCGACCAGTCTTAATCGGTCCATTCCAAAGCTCTGCCCGCCCATCAGACAGAAAGCAATCGTTAGGAGCAATAAACGAGCCAACGATGTGGCTGTGGTAAATATAGGGTGTTCGCGCATGATTATGTAGAGAACAGAAGTTTCTAAAAAATGACTGACGGAAATCTGATTTCCATCGACAGGCGTAATTGTAGCGGGGGAAGGGACGACGACTCAAGGAAGAAACAAGCAAGTAAAGTGGTGTTATTCCTTTTTGGTTTTCCCTAGTTCGTATTCGGGGCCTTCGGCGCGAATTTCGGCGTGGAGATTAATCATGCGTTTTCGTAGACGTTCGAATCGTTCCGGTTGAACGGTGGCGAGGTTGGTGACTTCGGAAGGGTCTTCGGTGAGGTTGAACATCTCGAAACGTCCAAGCTCGGCCTGCTTGATGAATTGCATGATGGTCCAATCCTTGGGTTGCCGGGCATCGGCGATGGCGCCGGGATCCGCTTGCGGAAGCATGGTGGCGAGGAGTTTGTAATCGCCGTCGCGCATGGCCACTTCGTATCCGCCGCGCGCGTGCCAGAGCCACCACATCATGGGCCGCGCGCGGATGAGCGGTTCGTCGTTGAGGAGAGCGGGCAGGACGTTGACGCCGTCGAGGAGGCGGGCGGTGGGCGGTTCGACTTTGGCGACGGCGCAGAGAGTAGGAAGCCAGTCGGTACCGTTGACGGGTTCTTCGCTGACAGAGCCGGCTTCGATCTTGCCGGGCCAGCGGATGATGCCGGGGACGTGGATGCCGCCGTCGTGCATGTGTCCCTTGGCGCCGCGGAGATGGCCGGAACTGCCGAAGGCGGTAGTCGTCCGGTGTTCGGGTCCGTTGTCGGAGGTGAAGACGACGAGGGTGCTGTCGGCAAGGCCTTTTTCGTCGAGATAGTCCATGAATCTGCCAATGTGGTGGTCGAGCATGGAGATGCAGCCAAAGTACAGGTCGGGGCTTTGGAGCTTGGGTCTGCGTTTGACCTGTGGACCGCCAGAGGTGGCGAGTTGTTCGACGTGAGATGCGATTCTATCGTTGGGATAGAGGTTTCGGAACTCCTCCGCGGCGAGGACGGGCGTGTGCGGTTCGCTGAACCAAAGGCAGGTGAAGAAAGGTTGGTCTGGGTCGCGCTCATCGAGCCAAGTCATGGCTTCATTGACGACGAGTTCGCTCATCCATCCATTGATTTTTCCGGCGGCTGCGCCGTTGCGAAGAAAGGTCTTCGGGTCTTTGCCGAAGTTGGTGGCGTTGGCGAGCCAGTGGTCGAAACCGTGATCACCAGGATGGGGTTGTCTGCCGGAATTGAAATCACCGGAGCAATGCCATTTGCCGGCGAACATCGTCTGGTAACCGGCTGTCTTGAGCCGTTCGGCAACGGTGGTTTCTTCAATAGGGATGTGAAGCTGTTTAAGCGGGCGAAGTCATACATGCCGACGCGGTAGGGGCTGCGTCCGGTGAGTATGCCGGCGCGAGAGGGTGAGCAGTTGGGGCTGGCGGCATAGCATTGGTTGAGCTTCATGCCCTGGTCGGCCAGTTGGTCGAGGTTGGGTGATTGGATGACGGGAGATCCAAAGCAGGCGAGGTCGCCATATCCCAAATCGTCGGCGAGCAGGAAGACGATGTTGGGCTTGTCCTGAAGTTCCACCCCCTGGGCATTCGAGAGAAGTCCAACGCCGAAGAGCAATGTGAGGGTCGTCGTGGCCAGACGAAATAGATGCCGGATGCAATAATTGCTCATCGTTTTTCCTTGGGGTATGAATCAACTCGTTGGACTTCCGGCCCTTACTTCCTGTTACGACCAACTTGCGTTGCTCGTGTCTCATCATAATGAGGGTTCTCGGTTGGCATTTGAGCATCCACATCGTTCCGCCATTTGTGAAGACGCGCAAGCAAGGCTCGTGCGACGTCAGCCTTCTCTGCGGCTAGGTTGTTCCGTTCACCGACATCCTCCGCAAGGTTGTAAAGTTCTAGTTTTCCGTTTTCGTGAAACTCAACCAAGCGCCACTCTCGCGAGCGAATCGCACTGTAGGGGCCGTCTCCACCAGCATGATAATGCGGATAATGCCAAAATAGATCGCGCTCGATTCCGGATTTCGAATTGGCAAGCAGAGGCACAAGGCTGACACCATCGACGGAACGACTGTGGTTTTCATCGCCTTCGATCCCAGCGACCTCCAACAGTGTCGAATAGTAGTCGATCGTCATGACCGGTTCGTCACACACCGATCCGGCTTGGGTTGTACCGTGCCAGCGAATGATCGCGGGCACGCGGACGCCCCCTTCATAAGCCGACCCTTTGCCCCGACGCAACGGCAGGTTTTCCGTGAATCCGTCGTGTTTGTCGTATCGCTGAGTCAATCCACCGTTGTCGGAGGTAAAGATGACAATCGTGTTGTCGGCAATGCCGTGCCGTATAAGCCGTTCCAGAATCCGCCCGACGCTTTGATCGAGGCTGTTGACCATTGCGGCATAATCCGGATTCTTGTGAATGGCCTCGGGGCGAACTTTCTTCTGAAAAGCTGCGACAAGGTCGGGCCTCCCTTGAATCGGAGTATGCGGTGTGTGGTAAGCGAAGTACAAAAAGAACGGCTTGTCTTTGAATTCATCGATAAATCCGCAAGCCTTGTCCGTCAAATAGTCTGTCAGATAGTCGCTTCCGGATTCGCCATTTTGGTTTGCCCCTTTTTTGAGAGAATACCCTCTGGTTCCAGCCGGTTTCTGAAATTCAAACTGAAAGCCATGTGACTTCGGACCGTATTCTCCAGGCGGACGACCGGCATGATTGAGATGCCACTTGCCGACCTGAGCCGTCACATAACCGGCGTTCTGCAGAGCTTCTGCGATGGTTGTATACGAATGATTCAGGCCCTTGTTCCAGTCGGGAATCTTCAGTTTTGCGAACGGGCGATTCTGACCAGAAATAAAGTCAGTTAGATGCATCCGCGCCGGGTACATGCCTGTCATGATCGACGCGCGGGTCGGAGAACACACCGTGCAGGCCGCGTACGCATTGGTGAACGTCATTCCAGACCTGGCTAACCGATCCAGGTTTGGAGTCTCATAGAAGTCACTTCCGAAACATCGCAGGCCGGTCCACCCGAGGTCATCGGCGAGCAGAAATACAATGTTAGGTTTAGATGGCGTTTTGTCGGACGCAGCATTGGCTGGCTGCGAGGAAAGAAGCAGTCCAATCAAGGAAATCAAACTCAGCTTTCGAAAGGCGTTCATGTCAAATCCTGCTAAAGTCGCCGGTATCTGAGATACAGCCCCGCTTACTGGCATCCGCGGTTCGGGCTCAGCCAGGGAGCAAAGTCGTCTCAAATTCTGCATTCAGTGATCATCACGGCTTCTCCCAGGGCAGGCCGGGCCACCAGGTTGCGCCGGCATGATTCGCTTGTTTTGGCCCCGGCGTCGAACGCCCCTGTTCGATGATCCGACGCAGATCCGCTGTCAGTTGCGCCACGACTTCCGGGTGATCTGCCTGAAGATTGAGGGTCTCCTTCGGATCAGCGTGTAGGTTGTAGAGTTGAACGAGTGGGAGACCCTGCTTGACGGCCGCGGGTTCGCGCGGGGGACTCCAGCCGCCCGATCCGCGACAGAGAAGCAGCTTCCACTTCCCCTTACGGACCGCAAAATGCCCCGAGACCGAGTGATGAACCACCACTTCATGCAAGGGCTTGAGAGCGTAATTGCCACGCAATGTTGGCAGCAGACTGACACTGTCTTCGGCCGCGGCGGCTGGTAGTTTATGTCCGACGACGGCGGCGCAGGTGGCCATGATGTCGGCCAAGGTGATTGTCTGAGCGCATTTGGCGCCGCTTTCGATCTGGCCGGGCCAGCGAACGATAAATGGCACGCGATGTCCGCCCTCATAGGCATCCGCCTTCCATCCCCGCCAATGTTCGTTCAGATGGACACCCGCGGCATCGAGCTCCGCGAAATTCGCCTTGGGCGATGTGCCATTGTCACAGGTAAAGATCACGAGCGTGTTGTCCTCTTGACCCGTTTCTTTCAAAGCGCGCAACAATTCACCGACCGCCGAGTCCGTCTGAACGAGGAAATCGGCGTACTCGCTTACGCCCGTCTTTCCGCGAAACGCCTCGTGAGGCGCGATGGGCGTGTGAGGCGAAGGCATGGGAAAGTAGAGAAAGAACGGCCGCTTCTGCCTGGCTCGCCCACGAACGTACTGAGCGCAGCGTTTGGTGTATTCGGCAAGAACGGCACGAAAGTCCCAGTCGGCGACGGCCGGCCCGGCGGACACGCCACCCATGGCGCCCGCCTTCATTCGCGTGGTCATCTCCCCCAGCAAACGTTCGTTTTCACGCCAGACATAGGGCGGCCAGTTGGGTACGTCGTCGCCGAAGTAGTAGTCGAAGCCATGATCGTTCGGTCCACCCTTCACCGCGGCCGTGAAGTCGATTTCGGCCAGTCGCTCGGTGAAGCCTCCACCCTGCTTGGGCCAGCGCCAGCCGAGATGCCACTTGCCGATACACGCCGTGTCGTAACCATGCTCGCGTAACATCTCCGGCAGGGTGAGGCGTTGGTCCGCAATTAAGGGTCGTTCCCAGGCCCCCACAATCCCGCGTTTGAGTCGCGAACGCCAGTTGTAACGCCCGGTCAACACGCTGTAGCGTGTGGGTGTGCACACCCCGGACGTCGAGTGCGCATCGGTGAAGGACATCCCTTCGCTGGCCAAGCGGTCGATGGCCGGGGTCTTCATGCCCATTTTGTCGTTGAACGCAGAGACCGAGTCGAGGCCCATATCATCGGCGAGAATGAGCAGGATGTTGGGAGGGACGGTGTCGGCTGCCTGCATGGACGCAGCCGCCGAAAGCAAGGCCAAAGCAAGTGTCGATTTTCGCATAACCCGTATTGAAACCAGTTGCAGGTTAGCGGTCCAGAAGTTTGTCTGGGAAAAACTTAGAGTGCCACGCATAATTCTAAGCTTGAAGTCCAAGCCGCCCTGCCGGTATGCTGTAGCAGACCCTTGACGTGAGTCAAATCCAGCCAAAAGGAACGTCAGCGACGGGAAGAGACGTGGCTTTACGACTCGCTTCCGAGAAGAAGCCAAAGGCTGACAATTCGAGAGAGATAGGTGAGAGTTCGCTCGGTATCGACGCCTCGCACTCGACAGGAGAAGTGAATCATGAAGAGATGGGGTCTCTTAGCACAAGCATTCGCGAGTATTGCGATTGCTGCGATGCCTGGTACGCTAGTTGGCAAGGAAAACCGAGCGCGGCAGGCGCCGCCCAATGTTCTCTTCATCATGTCCGATGATCATACCACCCAGGCCATCGGCGTGTACGGCAGTCGCTTGGCACGACTGAATCCCACGCCAAACATCGATGCTCTGGCCCGCAATGGGATGCGTTTCGACCGTGTCTTCTGCAACAACTCCATCTGTACGCCCAGCCGGGCCACCATTCTCACCGGACAGTACTCCCAGACCAACGGCGTCCTCGATCTCACGGGCAATCTGCCACCGGAGAGACAATACCTGCCCATCGAAATGAACAGGGCCGGCTACCACACGGCCATGGTCGGCAAGTGGCATCTGAAGCAGGAACCTGCCGCCTTCGATTACTATTGCGTACTCCCCGGCCAGGGGTCTTACTTTGATCCGGTGTTTCGCGTGCGCGGGCAGGAGCGTTGGCCGCGCAACGTCATCAGGAAAAAAGGCAAGCACTCCAGTGACGCCATTACCGATATCAGCCTCGAGTGGCTCGAAAAGGGGTGGGACAGGCAGCGCCCATTCTTCCTGATGCACCATTTCAAGGCGCCGCACGACATGTTCAAGAATGCCAAGCGCTACGACACCTACCTAGAAGATGTCACCATCCCTGAACCGGAAAACCTTCACGATCAGCCGGCGGAAGGGTTTGGGTCCGAGGCAACCCGGGAGTTTGGCGCGGGCGTCACCAAGAATCATCCGAGCTGGCGACTGGGTGACAAGCTGGGTATTGACAGTGCACTGGACGAGCCCCAATACGGCAAGGCCGTCTATCAGGCCTACCTCAAACGCTACCTGCGCTGCGTGAAGGGGGTCGACGACAACGTCAAGCGACTGGTCGACTTCCTTGCGGAAATCGGTGAACTGAATAACACGGTCATCCTCTATACCGGTGACCAGGGCTTCTTCCTGGGCGAGCACGACTTCATGGACAAGCGCTGGATGTATGAGGAGGCCTTCCGTATGCCCTTTATTGTGCACTACCCGGACATCGTCAAGGGTGGTTCGTCGAACGGCTGGCTGATCAACAATACGGACTTTGCGCCTACCCTCCTGGAGTTGGCCGGCGTCGGGAGGACGCCAGCCCATATGCAAGGCCGCAGCTTTGCCCAAGCACTGATGGGTAAAGCCCAGCCGGATGACTGGCGCACGGTTACCTACTATCGCTATTGGATGCACATGGCCCACCGTCTCAGGGTACCGGCCCACTTCGGCATTCGCAGTGAACGCTACAAACTGATCTTCTTCTACGGCTGTGATGCAAGGGGAAAAGCCAGGACTCCTGCCGCCTGGGAGTTCTATGACTTGGAGACAGATCCCCAGGAAATGCAGAATCAGTACGCAAACCCGGAGTACCGAAAGATCATCGAGGCCATGAAAGTCGAACTGAGAAACACTCGCCAGGAACTCAATGAAACGGACGGGAAGTATCCTGAAATCAAAGCCATTGTTGACGCTCACTGGCAGCGCTAAAGTAGGCTGGTTAGAATCCAGACAAGGGGCCACGGGAAACACAGTTACCTTTAACTGAGCTTCGCTCAAGGGATCATGACACAGGAAGAAAAGAAGACCGGGAAGGGCCGATGCCGATACCCAAGGTCCTTTTGTGGCAGACGGCGGTTGCTCCTTGGCGATAGCCCTTCGTGCCCTTCAAACCTTCCTGTGGAATACACATTTCGAGCGAAGCTCGAACAAGGGCATGCAGGCAGTGTTCCTGTGAACGGTTAGGGATTTAGGGAACTCAGACAATGACAAACGATTTTTATTGTGACGAGGCACTGAGTGGCAAGACACCGGTCAAGGTCGTATCGGAAACAGAAGATGTATTGGCCTTCCACCACACCAGACCCTTTTGGCCGGTCCACATTGTGGTCATTCCCAAAACACATGTTCCCTCTCTCACAGATCTGGGAGAACACTCCATTGAAGTCATTCATCGGGTGCTGGAAGTTGTTCGTGAGGTGGCCGCATCCGTTGAAAAGGAATATGGCGCCTGTCGGGTATTGACCAACCTGGGCGAGTACCAGGATTCGAAGCACCTGCATTTCCATGTCGCCAGCGGCGATCCCTATGGTAAGAACATTGAAATGTGATAAGAAAAAAGATGACCCTGTGACAGAAGACAAATCTGAAGGAGGTATCATGAAACCCTTGGCGCTTACTGTGTTCCTGGCTTTCCTAGCACCCGTAGCCCTTGCTGCCCCAGAGGATCTGAATCTACCGGAAGTATTGAAGACGCTCGACGGCAAGAGGGTGACCTCACCCGAGGCCTGGCGAGATGGCCGCCGACCGGAAGTACTGGAACTCTTCCGAGAGTTCGTGTATGGACGCGCGCCGGTTGGCCGACCCAGCAGCCTGCGCTTCGAGATCAGAGATACCCTTGAAGATTTCATGTCCGGCGACGCCACCCGGAAGCTGATAGACATTCATTTTGCGGGCGCGGGAGGCCGGGGAACGATACACCTGACGGTCTTCATTCCGAACAAGGTGAAGAAGCCCGTGCCGGGCTTCGTGCTGATCTGCAACAGGGGGCGCGAAAACATCGACCCCGAGCGAAAAACGATAAGCGGATTCTGGCCGGCCGAACAGATTGTCCGGCGTGGCTACGTGGCTGCTACCTTCCACAATTCGGATCTCGATCCCGATGAGCATGACGGTTTCAAGAACGGTGTGCATGGCATCTTTGATCGCAAGGATACCGAACGTTCCCCTGATGCCTGGGGCACCATTGCCGCATGGGCCTGGGGTGCGAGCCGGGCGATGGATTACTTCGAAAGCGATCCCGATATAGACTCCAGCAAGATGGCGGTGGTTGGCCATTCGCGGGGCGGCAAGACCGCCCTATGGTGTGGCGCCGAGGACGAACGATTTGCCCTGGTCATTAGCAACGACTCCGGGTGTACCGGCGCGGCGCTGGCCCGGCGCAAGAGTGGAGAACGCGTGGCTCGTATCAACAAGGGCTTTCCTCACTGGTTTTGCGACAACTACAAGCAATTCAATGACCGGGAAGATGAGCTTCCGGTTGACCAGCACATGCTGATCGCACTGATGGCACCGCGCCTGGTCTACGTGGCAAGCGCGTCGGAGGATGCCTGGGCCGATCCGCTGGGCGAATTCCTGGCCTGCGTGCACGCGGCACCCGCGTACGAACTGTATGGCCTCGAAGGACTGGGGACGGCGATCATGCCACCGCCCGACCGCCCCATCCAGGCCGGGCATATCGGCTACCATCTGAGAAAGGGCAAGCACAACCTGACAGAATACGACTGGAACTGTTACATGGATTTCGCGGATAAGCACTGGGGAAGAAACATCAGCGATAGCGGGCAGTAGGATGCAACATCGAGCGCGGGCCGGTTCCGCTGCCGCCCTTCGCAGTCGACAAAAGGATAAGAACATGAGCGATTCCCATACACCGTCCGAAACACCAAAGCCGAAGCGCAAGCGTAATGGGCTTCGCGTTGCCATCTCCCTTTTTGTGATCGTTCTTCTTCTGGTTGCATTTGCGCCATCGATTCTTTCCAGCGGATTCGGACGCGACATGATCGCCGGCATCATCGATGGAAAGATCAAGGGTTCGGTCAAGCTCGGAGAGCTTTCACTCAGCTGGTTCGGAGGGCAGAGAATCGGGGAAATCCAACTGCTGGATCCCGATGGGAAGCGCGTGGTGACCATCAAAAGCGTCTCGACCGAATTGTCGCTCGTTTCGGCAATCAGGGGTAATTTGAATCTCGGAAAGACGAAGCTGAGCGGCATACACGCGGATGTCATTTTCGATGACCACGGTGTCAGCAACCTGCAACGCGCGATCGAACCGGTCACGCCGTCAACCGAACCAACGATTTTGCCGGCCACGCTCGCGCTGGATTTGACCGTCAGTGATGCGTCAGCCACGGTAACCGCGCCCGGCATTGAAAAGGTGACGTTCGATGGCCTCACTGGAAGCGCGAAGTGGAGCAACATCCGCGAGGCATTGTCCCTCAAGGTCAACTTCAACAGCAAGCAGGGAGATATCGGCGGGACATTCGGGGCTGATCTGAAGTTGACGAATCTCGTGACTACGGAGGGCAAGCTCGATCCGTCCGTTGCCCGGGCCACGGGCACCATCAACGCGGTCGATCTGCCGATGCAAGGGGTGGATCAGATGCTGGGCTTGCAAGGGCTGCTCAGCGAATTGACCGGGGATCGGATGAATATCCGACTGACGATCAATGCCAATGACGAAGCCATCGAGTCAACGCTGGACGCCGACGCTCCGAATCTCACGGCAAGCGGTGCGTATCGTTACGCGGATGGTACGCTTCGTTCTGTGAAACCAACGACGATCGAATTCGTCGAGCAGCCGGCGCTGCTGGAAAAGCTTATTCAGCTGTCGAACTGGAAAGCCGGCGCCCGGCTGCGTCAAGCCGTTCCCCTGACGCTTGAAATTCGTGACCTTGTCTTGCCTCTGAAGAAAATAGACCTTGCGAAATCGTCGTTTAATCTGGAACTAAAGGCGAAGAAAGCACACGATCTGATCGGCGACCCGACGATGGGTGATTTTGTGGCAAAAACATTCCTTCTCTCCATCGCGAGCAAGATCGGAGATGAACGCGTCACCGTTCGCGTCGATAGCGAAATGACGCTAGCTGGCCAGGAGGGTGGGATACACATCTCCGGAGATATTGCTGGGTTGTGGAACGTCGAGTCACAGAAATTTGACGCCGCGTCCGTCCGACCCAATCTGCAGATCAATTTGCACCGATTGCCAACGTCATTGATCACGAAACTCGCCCAGGCACCAAAAGATCTGGCCGAGGTGCTGGGTTCGCATGTAACGGTGACGGCCAAAGTGTCTTCCACAGGCGCGGATCAGGCCAATGCAACCATCACTATCGATACACCAAATCTCAATGTGAAAGATCTCGAAATTTCCCTGGGGAAAACAATCGAAATCAAACCCTTCAAGATCGACTTGAAGGCGCCGGCGGCGGTCCTCAATGCCACCCTTGGTACCACCGAAGACATTCAACTGGCCGGCGACGCGAATATGCACCTGGCATTGACTGAACCGGTGACTGTTAACATACCCGATGGTGATCAGCCGGACTGGAACGCGGCGATTCGCAAGGCCGCAATCGCCATGACGCTCACGATCGATCCACTGCGTGTTAATGGATTGCCTGGGCTCGGCCCCGCCCAATTGGGGCAGATCACCGCGACTCTTTCAGGTTCAGGCGAGAAGGGCTTGAAAGTGGCGATAAGCGTATCGGTCGATCCCGTGGACAAAAAGTCACCCCTGGTGTCCAAAATCGGACCAGAACCGATCAGCCTACAGTTGAATGCGGAGTCATCGCTGGATGCTTCGCTGAAGCCCGGTGGTGTGACATTCACACTGACTGCAAAAACGGGTGCCAAGTCGATCAAAGCTGAGGGGCAAATCGCAGGAGATTTCTCCTCGCTGACAGTCAGGGGCGGCGAAGCAAAAGCCATACTGACGCGCGACCTTCTTAAATTGCTTGGTGCGCCCGAGCAAGTCACACAACGACTCAAGAAGCCGGTCCCTGTGACGGTAACGCTCGACCCCACGACGATCGCGTTGAAAGACTTTTCTCTGGCAAAAATGAAAACGGGTGTCACGATCCTTCCAGGACAATTCATCCTTGGCGGGGACGATCAACTTGCAGGCGTTTCGCTTTCCGATACAGAAATTAAGTTCGAATTCGATGGTCCGACGAATCGCGCAACGGTCAACCTCCGAGCAAACGTCGCAGTGCCCGGGCAGAAGGAACCAGGCACACTGACCCTCCGTGCAACCGTTCAAAAACCCGTTGTTGACGGCAAATTCGATATCGCAGGTGCATCAATCGGCGGCCATGTGGAACTAAAGGGATTGCCTACCGCATTTGTCGACGCGCTGGCGAATCGTGATGGCGAACTGACACTACTGCTCGGACCGACCATGCATATCACGTTGGACGCCGTGATGCCAAACGGACCTTTGAAACCGGGCACGGTAAACTTCGCGGCGAAGACGAGATCGCTTGACGCCCAGATCGCTCTGAAGACCGGTTCGCAATTGACACTCGCGCGTCCCGCCAGTGTAACACTGAAGGTCTCGCCGGATACTTGCGCCGAATGGATGCGCCGCCGCTCCGACGCCGATTCGTCAAAACCTGCCACACCGGACGCAAAACCACCTGTCGAGGTGATTAATGAGGTTGAACTGACGGTTCTTGTGAAGTCGTTGAAGACGCCATTTACGACGACGCCTGCCGCCGACAAAACAAATTCGCCGAGCACAAAGTCTGCAACAAATCCATCCGATTACGGCGTGGACGCGGAACTGACCATCTCACAGTTGACAATTCGCGAAACGGCCACAGGCCGGGTGACAAAGGTAAACAACCTGAAAGCAACGCTCACCGGCGACGATTTCTCCAAGCCTGTCGCCTACACCGTGAGCGCCGACATCACACCTCCCGCGGAAACCGCAACGAAAATGCCGGCTGATCAGGCCGACGGCGGCAAACCACCCCAGAAACCGCAGGTGACCATCAAAGGGCAATTCGGTAATTTCATGACCCCGAATGGTGAATTCAATTTTGATAAGGTGGACGTTGTCTTTAAAGCCAACGCGAGTGGGCTGCCGGTGGCGTGGGTTGATCAATTGGCTGGCCAGGACGGGATGATTCTCGCTTCACTCGGACCGCAATTCGATTTCAACATCGACGCCGAATTGACAAATATGACGGGCCCCGTGAAGGTGGATGTCATCTCGACCTATGCCAATCTTCATCTGGAAGGCATTTCGCGCGACAACACGTTTTTTCTGACCAAACCACTGACGATCGACCTGACCGTCCACGAACAGCTCGGGCGAAAGGTTCTGACATATGTCCACCCGCTTCTGGAAACTGCGGTCAGCGCGGAAAAGCCGATTAGACTCACCATTGCCAACGAAGGGCTGCGTATTCCACTGAAGGGGTTTGACCTGGCAAAACTGAATATCGCCTCGGCGAAGCTTGAACTCGGCAAAGTCAGTATCAAGAACGAAGGCACCATGGGATCGCTCTTTGGGGGCATTCAAAAGTTTTCTAGACACCCGCCACCCAGGGATGGATTTGTGCAGGTATGGTTCACACCTGCCGTCATTTCAATTCGCGATGGTGTTCTTGTCTATAAAAACCGAATGGACTTTCTGCTTGATGGAAGTTTACCGCTGGCCACATGGGGCAGCCGACGCCTTACCGGTGTCAAGCAACTCGATTTACGTCTGGGTTTCGGGCAAAAGGCGCTGCAGAAATGGGGCATCCGAAACGCGCAGGCAAATGATTTCATGGTGATCCCGATTCGCGGCAACGCCCAAAGCGGCACGCAGATTGACTTTGCTTCGGCAGCCATCGATTTTGGAAAACTCAAGGCTCAGAATGAACTGGCAAGAAAAAACCCATTCCTCGGCGCACTGATAGGAGATCTTTCGAGACAACTCTTTAAGACTGAGCGCCCGCCTGCCCCCTCTGCCAACCCGCTGCCATGGCATGGTCTGCCTTTACAATCACAAGATGATGCGACAAAAAACACGGATACAAGCAAACCAAAATCACTCGAAGAACAACTGCTCGATGGTCTCTTCGATGGGTTTAAGAAAAAGTAGCACCTTCTGCGCTTGTCAAGGGCCCATGGGCCCATCAAAGAATCACTCTGAGAGAACTACGCCGTGAGAAACCATGCCCATTGAGAACTGTTACAATTTTCGGCCCATCACTGCCGATCTGACCACATCAGGCGTTGTTGGCACCCAACGGCTCCAGGGACTGTCGGCAGAAGGATACGAGGTCGTCATCAATCTGCTACCCGATAACAGCGAGCAGGCCGTGGCCGATGAGCGCGACATCGTCGAGTCGCAGGGCATGGAGTATGTCCACATTCCTGTTGACTTTCAGCACCCCACGGCGGCTGATTTCCAGGCGTTTGCCCGCTCGCTGGACACCGTGCAGGGCAGGAAGGTTCACATTCACTGTGCAGCCAATTATCGAGTCAGTGCGTTTTACGCACACTATGCCAAAGTCCAGGGGCTTTGGAGCGAGACCGAAGCCGAAGCGTTCGTCCGCGGTCTATGGGAGCCGCAGGATTATCCGGGCTGGCCCGAGTTTCTTGCCGCGCTAAAGGACGCCATTTAGGGACCGGCAAGAAATAACTTGGACTTTTGAATGCCCAATTGCACTCCATCTTGGATCGCTTCTCAATCGCGACATCCGCGACGTAGAACACCTACGCCTGTGGTATCGCTCAATCGGGCGCGACCAAATATGGAGCACACTTGGACCCCACACTGTCCAATTTGTTTCTGGCCGATCCCTTACCCGGCAAGAGAGGGGCTGAAGCCGTAGTTCATCCTGCTCGATAAAGCACCTGGCACGACGTTCGTGGCCATAGTGAATAATGATGAAAGTCATAGAGACCTTTCCTCTTCTCTTGGTATCGGACATTGAGAAGTCGCTGGCATAGTTGGAGCATCTCGATTAGTATGACTCCCCTTTACCCGAACCTACTGAAGGAGTCCTGCCATGAAAACCAACCCATCGAGACGTGACATGTTGAGGCTTGCCGGTGTGGGACTGGCCCTACCTTTGATCCCGACCCATCAGGCGTACTCTCAAGACAATTCTCCCAGAAGGAAAGGGGACCCGGATAAACTCTCCCTGGGCTTGGCCTCTTATTCGCTGCGCGAATTCAATCTGGAGCAAACCCTCGTTATGGCCCAACGGGTCGCGCTCAAGAAGATCTGCCTCAAGAGCATGCATCTGCCCTTGGACAGTTCACCCGAACAGATCCGAGCCGTTGCGGCCCAGGTGCAACAGGCGGGACTGGATCTCTACGGTGCGGGCGTGGTCACCATGAAAAAGAAGTCGCAGGTCGATCAGGCCTTCGAGTATGCCAAGGCCGCGGGGATGAGGGTCATCGTCGGTGTCCCCTCTATTGATATGCTGCCTCTGGTGAACGAAAAGGTCCAAGAGTATGACATCAAGGTGGCGATACACAACCACGGCCCCGAAGACAAGGTCTTCCCCATTCCCTCCGTGATATACGACTACATCAAGGCCATGGATCCGCGTATGGGAATCTGCATGGATATCGGCCATACCTTTCGGGCGGGCGCCGATCCGGCCCGGGACGCCCGACAGTACGCCGACCGCCTCTTTGACATCCATCTGAAAGATGAAACCATTGCCGCGCCCCACGGAAAGACATTGGAGATTGGCCGTGGCGCCATCGACATACCGGCCGTGATCCGGTCCCTGATCGACAGCGGCTTTGATGGCGTGGCCTCCTTTGAATATGAGAAAGACTCCAAGGATCCACTGGCAGGTTTGGCTGAGTCTGTGGGCTATGTGAGAGGCGTTTTGGCGACACTCACCGCGTGAGGCGTAAGGGACGATCCAATGAATAAACTCCGGGCAGCGTTTTGGGTTGCAGTGGTCTTGATGGGCGCCCCAGCGGCGTTTGCCGATGCGGCCATCAAGAACGTATTGTTCATCGTTTCCGATGATCTGAAGGCCAGCGTGCTGGGATGTTACGGGGACAAGGTCTGCAAGACCCCGAATATCGACCGCCTCGCCCGTGAAGGTGTGGTCTTTGAACGCGCCTACTGCCAGGGCACCGTGTGCGCGCCCTCACGCAGATCCTTCATGTATAGCCGCTACGTGGACACCCGAGGCGTCAATCTCGGTGAACACCTCAAGGCCAATGGCTGGTACAGCGCGCGGGTCGGCAAGATCTACCACATGCGAGTACCGGGTGACATCATCGCCGGCACGCATGGGGCGGATGTTGCCAGTTCCTGGACCGAGCGTTTCAACTCGCAGGGCCAGGAAGCCCACACGCCGGGGGACTATGCCTGCCTGAACCTGAATATCTTCACGACGGAACTGGAAGGACGCGAATCGACAGGGATGCGCCATCGCATGTTTGTTTCGGTCAGCTACCAGGGCGACGGCTCGGATCAGCCCGACCACAAGACGGCGAGCAAGACCATCGAGCTCATCCGCAAGCATAAAAATAAGCCCTTCTTCCTCGCTGCTGGGTTCATTCGACCCCACTATCCCATGGTGCAACCGGAGCAGTATTTTGCCCCCTACCGTTGGCAGGACATAAAAATGCCCGCGACCGTGCCGGATGACCTGGCCGATATCCCCAAACTGGGCCGGGCCGGCACCATGAATTCCAACAACCCCATCGGCAAGTATCCCGACAACCAGAAGCGGATGTGGGCCGCATACTATGCCTCGGTCACCTTCATGGACGAGCAGGTCGGACGCATCATCAATGAACTCGAACGCCTCGGGCTACGCGAGAGCACGGCCATCGTGTTCCTCAGCGACCATGGCTATCATCTGGGCGAACACACCTTCTGGCAAAAGGCAAACTTGCACGAAGAGGTGACTCGCGTGCCCCTGATCATCTCCGTGCCCGGCTTCGTGGCTGGAAAAACCGATGCCATCGTGGAGTTGGTCGACATCTATCCGACGCTCTGCGAACTCGCAGGCCTGTCCGTTCCCGAGGCCGTACAGGGCACAAGCCTGGTTCCGATATTGAGGGACCGCAATGCGTCGGTCAAAGCCGGGGCCCTGTCCTTTAACAGAGGCGCCTCTTTGCGGGAGAAAGACTGGGCCTATATGCGCTACACGGACGGGACGGAAGAACTCTACGACATGAAAGAAGACCCACGACAGTTTGTGAACCAGGCCAAGAATCCCGAATACTCGGCCATCCTGCTGCAGTTGCGCGAAAGGCTAGACATAAGCCTCAAGGCAGCCGAGATCCCTGCGAAGAAGGAAAAAGGCCGGAAGCGTTAATAGCCGCTCTTCGAGATCAGACTCACTGCCCTTCGACATTCTTCGGTTCTTTGTTCGATATTCTCTGGTTCAAAACACCCTTGCCATTACTTCCAATCCCATACCGCGTGAACGGTTAGGAAACTTGCAGCCTCCTTCTCCCTCCACGGTGAACTGGGTGACACCCAGACCGTCGAGATCCGGCCGGTCCTGAAGCCTTGGAGCGATCCCGCCTCCGGTGGGGACTGGAACCGCACGGCCAACGGCGCGCCGACCTGGCGGGACCACGCCCATCCCAACCGACGTTGGAGCGAGCCCGGCGCCAATGCACTGGCGGGGAGAGGAGATCGTGCTTCAGACTATAACGGTGAAGCCGATCTGGCCGGCGTATCCGTGTGGGCTCAATACAGCCTACATTGCAAAACTCCTCCTGAAATGATATAAGAGGCACTGATTTGACAGTGTCACCAGCAGGACGTCTAGCTGTCACTTCAAGGGCTTCGTGTTCAACGGATAGGCATGTCCCGCGCAGGTGGATGAGGAGGATGGCATCCTCACCCGACCCCCAGCATTTGCTTGCTGGCTTTGGCGGACACAGGTGGAAAGGAAGGCGGAATGAAGGCAAATATGAAAGAGACTCGATGGGCAATGTGGGTCTATTTCCTGTTCTCCTGCCTTACGCTGACGCCGGTCACTGCCCAGGGCGCTCGATCCGTCGTGGCCGTGCCCGGACCCATCGAAAGAGTGTCGGGGGGGTTTGCCTATGTGGAAGGACCGGCCTATGACGGCCAAGGGGGCGTGTGGTTTACCACGAGAGTGGGACTGGCTCGATACGATATCGAAACCGGCCGCACCACAATTCCGGTTCCCACTCCCGATCATGGCGGAGCCAACGGTCTCTGGTTCGAGGAGGATGGATCGCTTCTGGCCGCAGAGACCACGCCGCCCCGGATCACGCGACGCAGCGGCGATACGGTCACCGTGATTGCCGACCAATGGGAGGGCGGAGGGTTTTCCTTTCCGAATGACCTCGTTCAGGACGCCAAGGGAGGCATCTACTTCACTGACTTTAATGCGGGCAATGTCTTCTATATCACGCCGGATGAGGAAGTCATTCGCGTGGACTTCGGAAACCTCATGCCAAACGGCGTCATTCTCTCCCCGGACGAGAAAACGCTCTACGTCTCCACCTCCGGCCAAGACAGGATCTTCCGCTACCACGTGGCCGAAGATGGCACGCTTAGCGGCAAGGCCTCCTTCGTGGAGATTGCCAATGCCACCTTCGATGGGTTGAGCATCGATGCCGCAGGCAATGTGTATGGCACGATCTTCAACATGAATCGGGTCGTCGTCTGGACTCCGGAGGGAGAGCTGGTTGTTGAGGTCGCCATCCCACCGGCCCAGACGCGTAATGTGACGTGGGCAGAGGGAAAGCTCTATGTCACCTCCGGCGGTGAACTCTACGCCTTCGACCTGGCCTTCGTGCCGATCGTGGATACCGACGGTAGCGGCACCGTGGACATGCCCGATCTTGTGCGACTGATTCATGCCTGGGGTGAGGACGATCCGGTGGTTGATTACGCTCCCCTGCCCAATGGTGACGGTGTGGTGGACCAAGCCGACTTGGAAGTCCTGATGGCTGAGTGGGGTCGGGTACCCAATGACCCGACCCTGACAACCCACTGGAGGCTGGACGAGACAGAGGGTGACAACGCGAGTGATAGCGTCGCGGATAACGATGGTCTGCTGGTAAATGGTCCGGCTTGGCTGCCTGATGGCGGTGCCATAGAGGGTGCACTGGTCTTTGATGGGGTGGATGACTATGTCGCAACGCCTCTCGTTCTGGATCCGCAAGAGGGGCCCTTCACCATCCTTGCCTGGGTGAAAGGTGGCGCGCCCGGACAGGTTATCCTTTCCCAGGAGGGCGGAAACAATTGGCTCGTTGCCGATACTCAGGAGGGATTCTTGTTCACCGAAATCAGAGGAAAGGCGCGAGGCAGCGCTGCCTTGCGTTCGGAGACGGCCATCACGGACGGTGACTGGCACCGCGTCGGTCTGGTATGGGACGGGGCTCACCGCAGTCTTCTCCTCGATGGTGCGTTGGTGGCTACGGATCTGGTCCACCAGGATAGGCTCGTCGTCTCCCGAGGCGGATTGACCATTGGAACAGGCGTGGGCCTGATAGCCGGCACGTTCTGGTCCGGTCTGATCGATGATATTCGCATTTACGAGCGGGTGATACTGCCATAATCAAATTCGACGCGTTTGCGATGACATGCAAAGGAATATCCTTCCACGATAGGAGCCACACCGATGAAATATCCTGTAAACCCTGCCAAGCCAAAAAAGCAATCAATCACTCGCCGTCGTTTCATGGGGCAAGCCGCCTCGACCTTCGCCTTCACCGTCGTTCCCAGTCATGTCTTGGCAGGCCGGGGGCACGCCTCTCCCAATGAAAAACTCAATATCGCCGCCATCGGCGTCGGTGGCATGGGAGGCAGCAACCTTAACAAGTGCGCCACGGAGAACATCGTTGCCCTCTGTGATGTGGACGAGGAGCGCGCTGCCGGGTCCTTCAAGAGGTACGCCGGCGCCCGCAAGTACACCGATTTCCGCAAGATGCTGGACAAGGAGGACAAGAACATCGATGCGGTGATCGTCGCCACCCCGGATCACACCCACGCCGTGGTGGCCATGAGGGCGATCCGCATGGGAAAACATGCCTTTGTGCAAAAACCCCTGGCCCATACGCTAAAGGAGGTCCGCAGCTTGACGGAAGCCGCCAGAGAAGCGGGTGTGCAGACGCAGATGGGTAATCAAGGGCACTCCAGTGACAGTATCCGCGACCTCTACGAGTGGATTCACGACGGTGCGATCGGCCCAATCCGTGAGGTCTACACCTGGAGCGATCGACCGGTCGGTGGACAGCCCTGGTCGGATTTCCCCATCATGGCCCGACCTACAGAGACGCCACCGGTGCCCAAGGGCCTGGATTGGGATCTATGGCTGGGGCCGGTGGCGTACCGACCCTACCATCCGATCTACTGTCCCACGACCTGGCGGGGCTGGGTGGATTTCGGGACCGGCTCCTTGGGTGACATGGGCTGTCACATCCTGGACCCTGCCTTTTGGGCGCTCAAGCTCGGTCACCCCACCAGTGTCCAGGCCTCAACGACCCACTACCGTCCGAAGTTCAGTTCGGAGACCTATCCCCGTGCCGCCATCGTACGCTATCAATTCCCCGCCCGGGGAACGATGCCGCCGGTGAAGCTCACCTGGTTTGACGGCAGGATCAAACCGCCGATCCCGGAGATGTGGGATCCCGGTCGCTCCTTGGGAACGAACGGTGCGATTTTCGTGGGGGAAAAGGGCGTGCTCTCACACGGATCCCACGGCGCCGGAGGCCTACGAATTTCACCGAAGTCATTGAATCAATCCTACCGGCGTCCCCTCAAAATAATCCCGCGCATCAAAGACGGGTCAGGCGGACATGAGCAGGATTGGATCCGGGCCTGCAAGGACGGCAAGCCGGCCAGCTCCAGTTTTGAGTATGGCGGTGCCTTGACGGAGACGGTGCTCCTGGGCGTCCTGGCCGAGCGCCTGCCGGATCAGAAACTGGATTGGGACGGCAGCGCGCTGCGCTTCACGAACAACGAAGAGGCCAATGGACTGTTGCACATCGATTACCGGGCGGGTTGGCATCTATAGAGTTGTCCAATCGGATCAAGATTGCGGTAACGGTTAAGGAAATGAGATGCCGTGTCACCGACTCGGTCAAAACCCCTCGTGTCAAAATGTTTTCTGCATATCACGCACATATGAATCAGGCGTCAGGCTGATGAAACGATCACCTCTGGCTGCCATGCCGCTGTCAGTAATCAGCAATCGGCCAACTTCCATTGCATTATGATGTCCCCTCCGTTACAATCGCGCCGCAGTCCCTATCGTCATCGAAACAGGATCCGCGTGGTCGGGGATACGTGAAAGCGTTGCTGGAGCCTTGGTTGTTCGATTTCGATAGCCGCTATGCGGATAGCGAGCAACTCATAGGATAAAAGGAACTTGACCGTCATCAACACCAGAGGCCCCGTCCTATGCCGATACCGTACCGGACTTCGTAAATGATCCAAAAAAGACCGCGCGTCGCGGTTTATGTGTGTCTCATTGGTTTGTTGGGGGTATTCACCGGTCTCGAACCCTGTCACGCCTCTGCCAAGGCGGGGGCTTCCGCTCCCTCCATGAGGGCCTTGAAGATTGACGGCCCCGTTACCATTGATGGGGTCTTGGACGAGCCCTTCTGGCAGGAGGCGGAGATTGCGACGAATTGCATCGACCTGCGCACGGCCTTGCCGGCGGCGCAGCAGACCCTAATTCGCGTCGCATACACGAAGACGGATATCTACATCGCCATCGTATGCTTCGATGACCGCATCGATCAGATTCATGCCACGGAACTGCGAGAGGACCGATTATTTCGCGGCGACGACTGGGTGGAAGTACTCCTGGATCCCATGCATGGCCACCGCAGCAAGTACGCCTTCTTCTCCAATCCCCTGGGGACGCGCGTCGATGCCACCCAGGGACCGAACGGCGAATTCAGTACCTCCTGGTCGGCGGAGTGGGAGCAGGCCGCGCGGATTGAATCGGATCGTTGGATTGTAGAGATGAGAATCCCCCTGGGCATTCTCAATTATGTCCAGGCCGACGACCAGGTCTGGGGGATCAACTTCACCCGGAAGCGTATCTTTGGGGACATCTCCAGCTTCTGGAGTTTCGACCCGACGGGCTCCTACGAACCCCGCCACTTCGGGCATCTCACCGGACTCGATCTGGCCGACAGTCAATTCGATCGTAACCTGGAAGTGACGCCCTATGTGAGCGTACGCAGGGATGAGAATGGCCAGACGGAGACGGACGTGCAGACCGGTGGGGACGTCAGCTTTCGATTGACCCCTTCGGTGATCACCTCCTGGACCCTCAATCCGGACTTCGGCCAGGTTGAATCGGATGCCGACACCATCGAGTTGCGCGACACCGAAAGATTTCTTCCGGAAAAACGCCTCTTCTTCCGTGAAGGCAGCGAGTTGCTGGACATGCCCAATCTCCTGTACTACAGCCGTCGGTTCTCCGACATCGATACCGGTGCCAAGGCCAGTGGGGACTGGCGGGGCACTCAGTTTTCCGTCCTCAACGTGCAGGGTGAAACGGTACACGGGGACACCCGCACCGGCAATTCATCCGTCGTACGCGTGCTACAAAACGTCGGTGACAAGTCCCATCTGGGTTACTACGCCAATGCCACGGAATTCGGAGACGGCCATTCACGGGTGTTGGGATCGGACGGACACTTCTATCTGAGCGATGACGTCCATTTACTCTACCAGGCGGCCATGGCGGATGATCGACTCCGGAACGAGGCGGGCGGTCTTGAAAAAGAGCGGAAGGACTACCTGGGCTATGTGTCCCTATATTACGACAAGTACCCCTGGGAATATGGCCTGCGCTATCGAGGGATCACCAAGGGATTCGATCCGATCTTGAGCTTTATTCCGAGACGCGATGTATTTGGGCCTTCCGCCTATATGATCTATCGTCGCCGGTCCGCGGAACGGTGGTACAAGAATTCCTACGCCTACGCCGTCTCGGAATACTATCAGGATAGCGAAAACCAAACCACGTTGAGGGACTACACCTTTGGGACCGGCGTCGACCTGCAGAATGATCTGGCGCTATCGATAGGTCACGCTCAGGATTATCACGCGCCCCATCACAACCAGCGTACCAATCTGGGGATGACTGTTTTCAAATCCGACTACTGGCGCTCGATGGAACTGGCATGGACCACGGGAACCTTCGAGACAGTCGGCTACCACGAATTCATGGTGGGCAAACGACTGAAACCCCTCGAGCGGTGGCCGATCCGCTACGAATTCACTATTCGCTTCGAAGAAGAACAACCGGATGAACCGGACGACCCGATCTGGCTCAATCGCGTCATCTTCGATTATTTCTTCACCGACCGAATGTGGCTCAAGAGTTCTCTACAGCATCGCAGCACCGACGTCCACAACATCAGTCTCATCTACGGCTGGGAGGTGTTCAAAGACGCCCACTGGTACCTGGTCTACAACAACGTCATGGAGGAAAGCGACCCGGAATCTGTCCAGGGTTTCTTTACCAAGGTCGCCTATACCTTTCGGTAGGGATGCTGGGCCTGGACCGATTGCTGATCACTGTTTACTGTTTACTTTGACGGTGAGATTCCCCTGGAAATCGCGATTATCCCAGGCGTAGACGAAAAACCGGCCGTACATGCGATTGTCCTGCTGCTCCTCGGACCCTAATTGACAAAATAGGAAAGCATCCGTACACTCAGTTCAGCAACTTCGAGAACTAAACGATGATGCCAAAACGGCATGCCCCAGTCTGTGCGTACAAGTCAGGTTTTCCGGACAACACCCGTTCTGGAGTGTTATCGAGTTAGAAAACACAATACACTGGAGACCTTGTGCAGTTTAGAGAAGAACTCAACTAGCGCCTGTAGGGTGTTCTCAGGAAACCATATAATAACTTGTTAGCTGGCACAACG
>JADFMM010000320.1 GCA_022563885.1 Planctomycetota bacterium
TCCGGCGCACAACCTCCGATCGCTGGATTCGCGCCCACGAGGGCACCATTGTTGGCCTCATCACCGAATCCGTCGATCCACGTGGCCCAGATCTCGAGGAATTCCGCGTCCTCATAGCTCTCCATTGCGTCGATGACGATGGCATCGACCGTTGTGAAGCTCCAGACATCGCCTGTCCAGGTGCTGGGATCCATGGCGTCATTGACCTCATCGACACGCCAGTAGTAGGTCTGACTCAGTTGCAGATCCACAGCCGAGGTGTCGAAGCTGCTTTCGCTGACACTGCCGGCCAGGGACAGATTGTTGGCATCGGTGCCAACGTATACATCGTGGCTACCCGCCTCCCGTCCATCACGGCCCCATGCTAGGGGGACATCGGGCGACACATCGGTGGCCCCTGATGCCGGACTGGGTCGAGTGGCAAACGTTGGTATGTAGTAAAAGCGCACCTCACTCAGACTGGCCTGAGGTGCAATCCCCTGTGCACTGTTGACGGTCACACGGACATGCTGGGCCACGGCGCCACCGAAATCGATCATGTTATTGGCGGCATACCCGGCGAGCCCGGGGGCCTGGGCCAGGGGCCCGACACCTTCCAGGACGGTCCAGTTCTCGCCATCTAGAGAGTGTTCGATGACCACATCCTTGGCTCCGAATCCCACGAAGGCCTCGATGAGCTGATTGGAGTTCCAGATCCAAAGCTCGTGCAGCCGGTACGCCTGGTCGAAGGCATACTCGAGGGTGGCCGGGATGCCCTCGCTGAACCACATGTCGGCCGCGTCTACCCCATGAAGATCGTCCACCAAACCAGAGCCGTCGATGGTCTTCTCAGGCCCGGAAACGCCGAACGTACTGGAGGCCGTGGCCGTGATATGGGTGATGGGGACCGAGAAAGGCTCTGCCTCGAAGCTCCACGTGTCTCCCTTGAAAACGGTAAAATCAGGCGCAGCATTGACTTCATCCACACGCCAGTAGTAGGTCTGACCAAAATCCAACCGACCCGGGTCGTAGTCATTGGCACTCTGTCCCTCGCTTAACAACACACCCATGGGATTGGCTGCCGAGGCATCGTTTACATCGTTGAAGGCGGTCCCAAAATAGACATCATGGGTGTTGGCGAACTCTCCCGGCTCCCAGCTAAGTGTCACATCTCGCGGCACATCCATGGACTCATCAGCAGGGTCCGGGCTGGAGGCCGCAGGTCCACGTAGAAACGACATTCCATCGCCGCCATTGTAAGCTTTGACAATCTCAGCCTTTGTCAAAGCACGTCTCCAGATGGCCACTTCGTCGAGTTGACCGGCATCGCTGAAGAAATTACTTGGGTTGGCACCATCCCACTCCTGCCCCATAGACCAACGGTCATCTGAACTGAAAGGAGCATAACGAACAGTGTGTGTACCTTGTTCCACGCCATCCACATAGTGCGTGCCCACAGAGCCGCTCTTGACATATGTCAGCATGTGCCATTGATTGTCATTGACAGGATTCAGAGAGCGAATTTCGCGTGTGCTTGTGCCTCCATCATAGATGTAAGATATACCTCCCATGGGACCATCTATTGCGAACATGATTACGTTGCCTCCGGTGGCGGTGTTACAGGCAATCCAGTATGTTCTTACAGTGGTAGCTGTCTTGACCCATCCATTCAAGGTTATATCATCGGAACCTTGAATATCATCCGCAACACTGTCAATGACTATATATTTTGAAGCACCGAAGGCTAAAGCGCCTGTCCCCACTTTGCCCGGTACCGGCGTAGGACCGCCTTCGGAGATGCCGTGGTTTTCATTTCCGCTGCTGTCAGCGACTGCTGTTCCGGAAATCGTTCCCTCGTCAAAATTCCAATAACCGGTCAGTTCGTCAGTAATATCACCCCTGGCAATGGGTATTCCAATAAGTAACGACAGTAATGCACCTAAACAGATTAACTCTCTACACATGATCTTTCTCCTTCGAAGAAGGTTAGGGATCGGCAAGAAATAAGTTGGACAATTTGGGGTCCAAGCGTGCCTCATATTTGGTTGCGCCCGATTGAGCGACACCGCAGGCCTTAGCTGTTCTACGTCGCGGATGTCGCGATTGAGAAGCGATCAAAGATGGGGTGCAATTGGGCATTCAAAAGTCCAAGTTATTTCTTACCGGTCCCTTAACATTAAACACACAGACATCATCTCTTCAGTTTATACCAGCCGGGATTTCCAACAGACACTTCACCGAATCACTCCTACAAAATTGAGGCCCCATAATACCATAATCTCATCTCAATTTCAACAATTTTTCGGCAGGTTCATGGGCAGGTTCAGCATACCAGGAGCCAATTACGGGGTCGGACCAAATTGAATCAAGTTCTTACATGGAGTTACGCTATCTGTCACGCCATTTTAGGGGCTTAGAAGCGCCATTTTGGCCCCCAAATGACGCGTCTAAGAAAACGATGATGTGTCTAGTAACGGCGAGTGCAAGCTCGTCGTCCTGAAAACCATGCCGAGGACTAAGTCGTCGTGCAAGAATAACTCACCGGTTTTACATCTCATCTTCACGCCATCTTCGTCCGTTCCTCAATCGCGAATTCCTCAACGTAGAACAGCTACGCTTGCGGTTTCGCTCAATCGATCACGAACGAATCTGACGCAAATCTGAGCGTAGAACCAATGATTTATTTTTGCACAACTCCTAATAGATATTTCATTCCGGGATACACATGGCACATTACACCCACATGACTGGCTACATGTGGGTATCATGAGATTCAGCCAGTGTTCACTGGGAAACACAACCGCCACTAATTGAGCTTCGCTCAAAGGAGAATTACACGGGAAGAAAAGAAGACAGGGAAGGGCTAACGCCGATACCGATGATTCTTTTGCGGCGGACGGCAGTTGCAAATTGGCGACAGCCCTTCAAATCTTCTTGTGAAATACACAATTCGAGCGAAGCTCGAACCAGGAAACGCGGACTGTATTCCTGTGACCGGTTACGAGATCGGAAACCCACGGGACCGTTATGGCATCATCGACCACAGCCGTTTGGCTTAGTCTCTTGCCTTTACGAGTGTGTCAGCTTTTCAATCGCAGCATCGCCGAGGATTGATGAAGCACTCATTGAGAATAGGCTGATGCGCGAAGCCAATTGGTCGCAAAGCTACAAGACGACGTTTGTTTTCTCTGTTAGCCGCCTGCTTTCGCGGCGGCGCCACAGCATCTCTGCCATACCTGGGCACTGCGCATGGCTCAATATGCCCTCTGTTGACTTCCGTTACGCGATGGGCTCGCCTTGCGGTTCACTCAGTTCTGACTAGAACACGCAACGGATCTTCCGGAGTAATCTCGGCGACTTTCGATGCACGACTGTCGGATATGGAGGACTTGTTATGTTGATGGATGAAAAATCGGAGGTTATACCAGAATTATAATTTAAGGTTAAATTGATGAGTGGTATATTGTTTATATATAATTATTACAGCAGATTTGATAAGGTTTAGACATATGCTTGAAGTATTGGCACTGATCTTTGGGGAAGTATTATTAGGTATACTAGAGGTGCTGGGTGAAATGTTTTTGTATACAGTTGATATATGGGTTCATTTATTCTGTTGGATATGGGACAATAAAGAAAGACCTACACCCTCGAAAAAAGAAATTGGAGAGAATCGATTAAGAAGAATAAAAACAAAAAAAGCGGAAATGCACAAGAGAAGAATAAATGTAATGAAATCCAGAAAAGACAACAAGAAGAATCAACATAACAATTCGCTCCACAGGGACCTCGGCTAGCTGCATGTCCCATGCAGCAGAATCAAGCCAAGGCCGGTGAGTTCTGCGTTTCTTTCACATCGCGTCTGTCATAATGCCGCTTTTCCGGTATTCCGACGCCCACACAACCGATGTCCTTGCGTCGATCTTGGTTAACGCGCAAACATTATGAATGGGAGACAATAGAATGAAAGCTCAAGCACTTGCATCGACCCTTTGCATCTTCGCGTTATTGCCATGCACCTTTTTGGTGGCACAGGACTCTGAAGAGGAAACATCGCCTCTCTCTTTGCGAGTCCTGGAAATTGATGACACCTTCAAGATCAAGAATGTCGGCCACCCCGAACTTTCGTCCAACGGCAAATGGGTGGCTTATACGGTCAGTACCCGCAATTTTGAAGAGAATAGTTCGAAGACACGCATCTGGATGATGGCGACTGAAAACGGCGAGCCCATCCCCATGACGGCCGAAGCGCTCTCCTCCCGGGCACCGAAATTCAGCCGGGATGGGAAGAAACTATACTTCCTCTCGGCACGCAACGGTGGCAAGTCTCAAATGTGGTTCCTCGATCTGGTCCGCGGCGGTGAGGCGCAACAAGTTACCAGCCTCGAACGAGGCGTCAGCTCGATCAACTTCTCCCGTGACGAAGGAAAACTACTCCTGGTATTGAAAGACCCCGATCCCGATGAGGTGGACAAGGACTCGCCCAAAAAGTGGCCGAAAGGCAAACCCTGGGTGATTGACCGCCTCCAGTTCAAGCGTGATTACACCGGCTATCTCGACCGTCGACGCAATCACGTTTATGTATATGACATCGAATCGAAAAAACTCACCCAAGTCACCTCTGGCGATTATGACGACTCCAGCCCCACATGGTCGCACGACGGAAAGACCATCGCCTTCGTCGGCAACCGCACCGAAGAACCCGATGGTAATTATAATACCGACATTTGGCTCGTGGATGCAGATAACGCGGATAAGGGTAAAAACCTCATTCAACTGACGACTTCCCCGGGGGCCGACGCTTCCCCCACATGGCATCCCCATGGCAAATTCATCGCATATACGTCGGCTCCCGATGTCGAGGGCAGCAATTACGCCACTAATCATCTCGCGGTGATCGATCCCCACGGTGGTGAATCCAGGCTCCTGACCGAGGACCTCGATCGCAACGTCTCAGGGCTCGAATTTTCCGAAGATGGGAAATACATCTATTTTAATGTCGAGGACAGCGGCGAGAATCACATCGCACGCATCCCCGCCCATGGCGGTAACATCACCCGGCTTATCGCCGGCCAAGTCAGCGCTGGTGCTTTCTCACTCGCCGACAATGGTGCGCTGGTCGCACGGATCAGCAAACCCGAACTGCCCGGCGAGATTTTCATCGCCGGCAAACACGGCCTGCGCCAACTCACTCATGTCAATGAGGCGCATTTCTCCAAGATCACGCTCGGCGAAACCGAGGAAATCCATTTCAAGAGCCACGATGGCCTCGATATCGAAGGATTTGTCACCAAGCCCCCATCCTTCAATCCCGCTTTTCGTTACCCCACGCTCTTGCTCATCCACGGCGGTCCCGTTTCGCAATACAGCTATGGTTTTTCCTTCGAAGCCCAACTCTTCGCTGCAAATGATTACGTGGTCGTGCGCTGCAATCCGCGCGGTTCCTCCGGCTATGGCCGGGATTTTTGCTTTGGTCTCTATCAGGGTTGGGGCGAGAAAGATTACCGCGATGTCCTGGCCGCCGTTGATCACGCCATTGAACTCGGTTACGCCGACCCCAACCGCCTGGGTGTCGGCGGCTACTCTTATGGCGGCATCCTGACCAATTACATCATCACGCAAACCCATCGCTTCAAGGGCGCCGTCAGCGGCGCGGGCTCCGCCCTCTACCTCGCCAACTACGGCCACGATATGTATCAGCGCTGGTACGAATCGGAACTGGGCCTGCCCTGGGAAAACCGCGATTTATGGGATCGTCTGTCACCCTTCAATCATATTCAAAACGTCTCGACCCCCACGTTGTTCGCTTGCGGCGAGAAGGATTGGAACGTCCCCGTACAGAATTCCGAACAGCTCTATCAGGCTCTCCGCCGCCGCGGCATCACCACCCGGCTCGTTGTCTATCCCGGCGAACACCACGGCGGGTGGACAAGCGCTCATGAAAAGGATTTTCTCGAACGGCGTCTGGCTTGGTACGCTCAGTATGTGGAGGGTGAAACCCCTAGGTACAAGGTGAAATAGTGAAATAGGAGGGGGCAGCTTTTGGAGTCAAAGCTGGATTAGTGATTAGCCGCCAACTTTATGAGCGGGCTGGGCTCCGACACACCCACCTTATGCCTCGTCGTCGGTCTGATCCCTTTGTTGGTCTCATTGGCGGCAAGGAACTGTCCACCAAAGAGCCAGCCTGGGCTTTGTCAGAAAACTCTGTCGTCGGCACGAGAGCGAGCGTTTTTTCGCCTGGCAAATACGGCGAGGCAGGCGGCGTTGGTTTTATCGTCGATAGCCGGATGCAGCCGGGCGGACAACTCTGTTGCCTTGGTGCAGCCCTTGCGGTGGTAGCAGCATCAAACGGCTAAGAAAACAAGCCGCTC
>JADFMM010000321.1 GCA_022563885.1 Planctomycetota bacterium
GGCGACTGGTGGCCCATCAAATCTTGGGTAACTCCATCGGATGTTGAGGCTGCATCCACGTTGGTGCAGAACCCATGGCGAGCCGCATAGAAATCGAAATAACCGTCCTGCGTCTCGTATGGAATGCCAGCGTCAGCAAGGTCGTCTTGGATCATCCCAGAGGTCTTTTTCGTGAGCTGCTTGTAGGTGCCACCGAATAGCTTGGCTCCGGGGTGCTTGCCTGATATCAGAGCCCTGATGTCTTCCACAAGACTTGACTTGAGGACTTGCTGGTGGATTGCTTTGCCGTTCTTGACGTCTTGCCCCAGGACCTTGTAGTTCCTCTCGTCTGGGTTTACGTGCGCAACGAGCATCCGTCTGATCGTAACGGGCCTCAGGCCGGTCAGATGAGCCCAGCGATACAACAAGGCCCTTTCCCAGCCCCTCATGCCATAGCGAACAGGGCCGCCCACTGTCGTGGCTATTAATCTTGCAAACTCTTCAGCCGTGGGGGCGCGACGCTCCCGCCTGCGGTCCTTCTCCTCCTCCAATTTCTTCAATCCTCGCAGAGGGTTCTCTGTTGCTAGATGCTCGTCTACGACATGTTGACAAAAACTCTTAGCCGCGACGAGATATGCATTAGACCTCCGAAAGCTGATGGGGATCGGCTTCCTCTCCTTTGCTTTACCTTTTACTTTGAGTAGCGATATTGGCACGCCTGCCCTGCGCCAGTTCATTAAACAAGATTTCACCTTACTCGATGCTATATTTGTCCAGGACTTAAAGTCACAGGCATTAAAAACCGCAGTGACCATATTTACAGTCTCACGAACATGCTGTGGAGATCGTTCCTGGGCCTGCATGTGCTTCTCGAAGCCATCAATCAGGTCCTGTAAGGGTTTCGATGCACTTAATCTCTCTTTGTCGATAATATCCAGGGTGGCAAGCCGTACCTTCAGCTTTTGCGGTGCCCTCTCTAACCACCCCGTCAGCTCTCTATCAGGATTGAGGCATACCGAACGGCACCCGATCAGGGCTTCTATGCGCCGTCCTAGCTGCTCAGATTGGCGACGATCCGTCAAGCCAGGGAACCTACGAGCAATGCCCAGATGGTCAGTCATCTCAATCGTGAATTTCGCTGATTTCGTGGTTTTTTTGAAGACCCGCATAGCTCTACCTTTCCAAGTCTTGCTTGATTAACTGGGCGACATAGGACGAGACTGTCATGTCCGACGCTTCGGCTCTTGCCGATACCTTGCGGAACTCACCGTCAGTGACGCGGACGGTAAACAGACTGCTCCGCTTTTTTGAGGGTGGAACCGATGGCCTGCCGGGCCTTTTCTTCTTTGTCGCCATAATTAAGGTGTACATTAACCAAGGCCCATTGTCAATCACTTTTATGAGTTTTTTCTCTCAACCCAAATCTCCCTGCGCGGGCAGCCAGCTTTCACCCAATCGGCCAGCTCTTCGCGTGGCCACAGCCGGCGGCGCCGTAGCCGGATACCCATCGGCCCTAGTTCGCCCGATCGATCCATAGCGTAGAGGCACGAAAGACCGATCCCCAGGAGCGTACAGACGCCCTTCGCATCGACGAGTAACGACTCATTCGGTTTGACGCATTCAGTCGCCACGACGATTCCTTCTAGGATGGTTTTTCGTTCGGGCCATGTTTTTCAATTCTCCTTTGTGCAAAAAAGCCCCGTTAAATTACTTTTATTAACCCCGCAGACGAATAAAACTGATTTAAAGGGGCTTTTTCCCTGAGTTCCGCATTTCAAAAACGCCTGGGTTGACCTCGTATCGTTCTGCCGGCCGGCCAGATCCTAGCCGTTCACAGTTCACGGGTCGGATGTAGCAATGAGTCGCCAAAACCCGTAGGGGTCCGTCAAGTTGAGTGGCCTTCTGTAACTGGCTAGTCTTAAGTGCACTGAATATTTCACCGCGACCAAATTCGTGGATGTTGTTGCGAGTGATCCATCTGACGATTCGCAGGGCCACGGCAAAGTCTGGATCAACATTCATCATTCCCAGGGCCTTCTCTGCGTGCGCTATCAGGTATTGGCCTATGTTCATTGCGGACAGCATGGTTTCCACTGTGACAGCGTCTCCATCGCCTTTCACCAGGTGCATCAACCCGGCTATCCTGCCAACGGCACCGCACAATTTCCCCAACCAGGCTTTTGACCCCGTTAAATCAGTTAAAAGGTCTTCCTCGATGCGAACGTAGAATTCCTCGAACACCGCCATCGCTCCCTCGGACAGTTCTACGGTACGGGGCGTCTCCGGCAACTCCTCTGATAGGAATCGTTCCAGAAGGACGCGATACTCATATTTCGCATGCTCAGGGATGTGATCCCGATTCAGGCCCCGTTTTCCCATGCTGGAGGGTGGGCACGTAAAGAGGAATCGAGGTAGGAGACCAACGTCCTGGAGGTAACTTTTGTGACGAAGATTTGCCAGCACCGTAGGCTGGACCATCAAGCCGAGAGTCAGACTTGCCTCGGGTATGACATTTCGCGCTCTTCCGATGCGGTTTACTAGAGCATCTTCAGCCGAGTGGGCTTTTAGGACAATATCCAGGTCGGGCTGACCATTACTGTAGTGGCCGGTGATTCGTCCGAACAGACCACCCTCGGCGCTCAGCAGCGCCAACCTCCCATCATTCTGGGACATTAGCAACCCCATCGATTCAGGTGTGCAATTGTCTACCAGCAGCACCGGCTCATGCAATTCAACGAATTCGGCAATCTCCAGATTGACCTTCTCCAAATCCCTGGAATAATTCTCACCATTCGCGAGTTGCTTTTCCAGGTTCTTCTGCTTTACCACTAATCCTCGTTGCTCGGATTGGTTGGCGATAACCTCGGCCCGCTTGTTTTCAACCAGTTGCTTTTCGTAGTCACGAATCGGAAAGGCGATATCTTTCAGGACCTGCGATTTCCGGTTGCCGGAATCAATTATGGCCAGCACGAACAGGTTGAGCGGTTCACGCCAGTCACCACAGATGTGAATGGTGTACTTTTTGGCCACGCACGCGGCCACCGCCACTAGAGTCATCATGGCCGGTAAATCCAAGGGCACTTGGACGGTGTCGGCGATGGCTTGGGCGTAGTCCCTCAGCGCCGGCGGCAACCAGTCAGGATGGAACGAAGAAACCTCTGCCTCATCCAGTGGGATCACGTCGGGCCAGGTAGTTTCTGCATCGCCAGTGACTACAGAGCATGGAGGCGCACTCTTGACGATGTCATCTATCATGGTCCGCAGAGTATCCGGCTCGACATCACCGTGGGCCTCCACCCAATCAAAAAGATCGCCCTTCGACGGAAGATCGTGAAGTTTAACGATCCTCACAACTGCCGGTGGCTGGAGCTTGCTGAGCATTGAGGCCACCTTCTCGGCGTATTTTCGACCTGGATCGTCGTTGTCGGGCAGGATGTTTACCTCTCTGCCGGCCAGCGGCTGCAGGTCTGTCTTGCCAGGACTCTGGCTGCCGTGCGCGGTTGTGGTCGAGAGTAGACCGATTGCGGTAGCGGCATCGCATGCTTTCTCACCTTCGCAAAAGTACACAGGCTCGTTACGTCGTGCCAAGAGATCCGGCAGATTGTAGGGCGGTCGAGGATCCGGCATCCCGCCGATGATCCAGCCCTCTGAGATCTTGCTCACTGGTCGGTAATCCTTGCCGGTAGGCGTGTCCCACCTCACGATCATGCCCACAGGCTCGCCGGCAGCGTCGCGGTAGGTCCATGTCTTTGAATGGGACCCATGTCTGCGCTGTAGCTCGGTAACGGCATCGCGGGCAGTGGCGTAAAGTTCGGGTTCACGCTTATCGTTCCTGCCCGTCGATCCGGGTCTCTGGGGAGATACCAGGGACGGCTGCTTACCATTGACGGGCATCAAGTCCGACATCTTCAGGCCCATTGCGTCAACGATAGCCTCGGGGGCGCAGCCTGTGTGGCAGTAGATAAGCGCGCGGCCGTCGTCCCCTTCGTTGATCGAGAGACTTGCTCGTTTGTCTTCGTGACCAGGACACCTGGCCGACCAACCATCTTTGGTGGGCTTTGCATCTGGCAGCCTCGATAGGATAGATTCGGTGGGCGTCATGACTGTCTCCCTCCGATAGCACTATCCAGTGCGCCAGCGATGAGAGAGGTTGTGCGCCATTTACGCTCTTCGGCCAGACACCAGGCCGCCCGCTCCAGCTCCGCCCAACTGACGCCGCTGTACGCTCCGTAGGTGGCTAGGGACAACAACAGCGTCCCGATGTATTCTCGGTAGTCGAGGCCAGCGAGAAAGTCCGCTGAGAGATCCGTATAGAGCGTGGGTGTGGTACTCATTCCTCTCCCCCCCTCTTGGCGATGTCGTCCATGAGGTCGGGCAGAAGTTCGGCGATGTGCTGAGGTTGATTGTTTACAGGTTTCCGCCTTCGGGCTCTGGCTCGTTGTTGAGCCTTTTTGAGTCGACGTGCAGCCGCGGCGATGTCTTGGTAGGCTTGAAGTTCCGCCTGTGTCAGTTCTGTTTTATTTGTCTTCATGCCCTTAGGGGGCATGAAGGTAGTTTGCGCGCAGACGATACCTACGGAGTTGACGTAAGCTGTGTATTTTCAATGAGTTGGGGAAATCAGAAAAAAAAGCTTAGATACCTACGAAGATACCTACTAACTACCTACGGTGGTGAGGCGCTACTCACTAGATTCGGCCCCATCAGTAACGGTCGATTGGCCCCTCTTGTCGGTGGGCAATCGCTGTACTCGGTGAGTCCCTTTGGTTTTCTTCGGGGCCAGATAGGGTAGCTTCTTATAGGCAGACTGCAGGTGTTGAGTGACTGTCGAGGATGTGATGTTCATCTCTTCTGCGATGAGTTTAACCTTGCCGTTATGCGTGCCCGACAACTCCAGAGCCTGCCGTTGCAACTCTGTCAGCGGCCGCACGGTCGTACTCCGCCGACGTCGCTTTGCTTTCTTCTTTTTCGATTGTGCCTCGTGATTACCTCCACCCTTTAGGGCAAGGTCGGCCGTTACGCGCCTAACGCGCCTAAGAGCAGATCGTACACGCTCAGCATGATCAGGATTTAACAGCTTGTCTTGAAGATCACTAAAGAATCCGTCACGGTCAAATAGTGTGCTTTCATAGTGGTCATCACCATAGATCGACCTGCCTTCGACCTTCGTAGCCGGCGACGAACACTTCAAGTTGTGTATCAAAGCCAGGATCACGGCATCACACATGCTTTCATCGTCAAGGGTTGTTGGTTTAAACTCTGGATTATTAGCAAAAAAATCGTCCTCAACGACACCCGGAAACCAGACAAGGGGATTTGGAGGATCTAGTGGTAATGCCCATCGGAATCCGGCTAGCGATACCGCCGGGTTGGAGTCCAGCTTGAAATTGAAGTATCCGTCGAGTGGCTCGCTCATTAAGACATAAGTCTCGTCTCGTGAGTCTTTATTTAGTTTTTCACAGAATTGCTCTAGGCATTGGTCCTGCTGTTTTGACGTTGTTTCGGAGGTTTTCTTCTCCTGATGGGTGTATGCTTCTTCCATCAAAGGCATGACCGCTTGCCCCCTTGCCTCTGCCATATCACAAAGTCGCCGAATCTGTGACTTGAAGTAGTTAAGGTTGACCGAATCCTCTATGAGTTCATCCACAGCACTAGCCGTGGTTTTTAATAGCCGGTGGTATTCTTGGTGTTTGCTCATTCGATCCTTCATTCGGGCCGACCTGGACAAGCCTGCGGATCGATGACAAGCTTGCCTAGGCCGATGCCGAGAGCTACTCGGCTACCCAGTCAAACGTAATGCTGTGGATGGCATTTTAACCCATTTTCGAGGTGATGCAAACGCGGGTCAATATGGCGTCTGGTAACCTTTGACACTTCCGGCCATTGTACGGGCTTGGCGTTCGGCCCTTAGATCGCGTCTGTGGGCGTCTGAGGGAGAGGAATTTCCCCTTGCCATCCCTCTAGTTTTTGGTAACGGGTGGAAAAGCTAGAGCTGCAAAGCTAACTGAAAAACAACGGCGGGATATAGCAAAAAAAGCAGCCAAAGTCAGATGGGATAAGTATGGCAAAAAAAACTAAGCTATTTCGTCTGACTTGTTGTTGTCTGCAAATTCCAAATCTGCCAAGTCGTCAGTAAAATCCCATAGAAGTTTGATGGGAATGCTTTTGTTGTAATTCTCATTATAGCTATCCACGTCATTTTTTAATTGCCTGCAATCCATTACAACTCCCTGTCTCCTTTGCTGACAGCACGCCTGCATTTGTGGCCTCGTAGCAGTCTCTATATCATGCCAAAAAACCATCTGCTTGCTTTTACCATCTTCTGCCACCTTATACGTTCTTTGGGCGGGTTTTCTCCTGAGGCGCCTA